>NZ_JAGWCX010000011.1:0-72319 GCF_020657775.1 Clostridioides sp. ZZV14-6345
AGAAAAAGATAGTATTATAGAAGAAAAAGATAGTATTATAGAAGAAAAAGATAGCATTATAAAGGAAAAAAATTTGCATATAGGTGAAGTAGAAAGTAATAAGTTATATAGAATAACAAAGGCTATTAGTAAAAGAATAAATAAGTAGACTTAATATATTAGGAGAAAGTCAATGAAAATAGATGTAATTGTACCAATTTACAATGCTTATGATTATACTGTTAAGTGTGTAGAATCTGTTTTAAATAATACAGATTCTACTAAGTATAATTTAATTTTAGTTAATGATAAAAGTACTGACAATAGAATTGATGTATACTTAGAAAATTTGAAAAGTAGTAATATTGATAATTTATACATTTTAAATAATGACAGTAATCTTGGATTTGTAAAAACTGTAAATAGAGGAATGAGTTTTAGTAATAATGATATTGTGTTATTAAATAGTGATACTGAAGTAACAAAAGATTGGTTAATGAAGATGAGCAGGGCAGCCTATTTAAACGAAAATGTAGCTACTGTTACTCCATTAACAAATAATGGGACAATATGTTCTGTGCCTGAGTTTTGTAAAGACAATGAATTACCAAAAGACTTAACTTTGGATAATTATGCATATATAGTGGAAAAAACTAGTTTAAAATTATACCCAGATATCCCAACTGCTGTAGGGTTTTGTATGTACATAAAAAGGAAAGTAATAAATGAAATTGGAATGTTTGATTCAGAGACATTTGGTAAAGGATATGGAGAAGAAAATGATTTTTGCTGTAGAGCTATAGAAAATGGATATTCGCATATACTTTGTGATGATACTTTTGTTTATCATAAAGGAAGTACATCATTTTTAGGGGAGAAAGAAGAACTTTGCAAAAAAAACTTAAAAATACTAAATCAAAGATATAAGTACTATGATAGGATGATAAATGACTTTGTTAAATCTGATGTTTTGAAGCCTATTTCGGATAATATTAATCTTCAATTAAAAATTAGAAATAATAATAAAAATGTTTTATTTATTTTACATAATGATTTTCTCAAAGGTATAAATCATCCTGTTGGTGGCACAGAATATCATGTTAAGGATTTAATTGAAAATATAGATGGAATTAATTTCTTTGTAATGTATGTATCTGATAATAAAATTAATTTGCAATTGTTTAACAATAATTCAAAACAGATAGGTTTTAATATTCCTATAAAAAGTTTAATAACAAATTTTACATTTGGAAGTACTAACTATAAAATTAATGTTGAAAAAATCATAGAATATTTTGATATAGACTGTATACATATTCATCATTTTAAAACAAATACTTTTGATATTATTGATATAGCAAAAGAAAGAGAAATACCTATTTATTTAACTATACATGACTTTTATTTAATCTGTCCAACTATAAATCTACTAGATGAAGAGAATACTTACTGTGAAAATATAAGAGGAAAAGAAAAATGCAATAATTGTTTAAAATCAAAACTTGGATGCTATACAAATGTCTTGCCTGTTTGGAATAGAAAAGTTTATGATAACTTAAAAAGATTTGATAAAGTATTTACTCCTTCAGAATCCTGCAAAAAAATAATAGATAATTATTATAAGGAAATATATGAAGATTATAAAATAGATATAGAAGTTGTAGAACATGGGCTTGGAGAAAAGTATCTAAGTTCTGAAAGAAAAAATAAAAATGATAATTTTAAGGTAGCCTTTATAGGTGGGATATCTGTTCATAAAGGTAGTGGGATAATTTACGATTTGGTAAAAAAAAATAATGATAAAAATATTGAATGGCATATTTTTGGAGATATTGGAGATTCGAAATTAGATGTATTATTAGATAAGCATATTATAAAGCATGGTAGATATGATAGAAACAATATAGAGAAATTACTTAATGAATATCAAATAGATTTAGTTTGCATATTATCGATATGGCCAGAAACATATTCTTATACTTTGAGTGAAACTATTTTAGCAGGAATTCCAGCTTTAGTAACTGATATTGGAGCATTAGGTGAAAGAGTTAAAAAATATGAATGTGGTTGGTGTATTTCAAGAAACTTAAATTATAAAGAAATATTAAATTCAATTTATTCTATAAAATCTGATATTGATTCTTATAATGAAAAAATTGAAAATATAAGGAATATAAAACTTTTAAGTAAACAAGAAATTGCTTCTAAATATAAACAATATTATTTAGATTCAAGAAAGAACTATTTTAAGTCAAACTTATATTATAATCGTGAAATGTTTGATTTATATTTAATTAGTAATGATGAATATGAAATTGAAAATATTGAGAGCATGTCTAGAGCAATTCAGTTTATAAAAAATGAAAATAACAATTTAAAACAAGAGATATTAACTATGAAAAATACTTTAGGATGGAAGATATTAAATTGTATACGTATAAAATTTCCTTTTTTAAAAAAAGTAACAAGAAAATTTTTATATTTTATAAAAACTTTTAAGTCATAAAACTTTATTTGAATCAAAAAAATAGATTAGAGGGAGATGAGTACAATAAAAAATATTCTAAAAAAAATGACTAATGATAAATGTTTTGTTATATTAAATTTTATAGTTATTATAATATGCTCAATTATTTATTTTAAATATATAAGTTTAGATAAAATATACTTACTTACAGATGTTGGTGCTGATAATATAAATTATCATTTACCTGTATATCAATATATTATAGAAAAAATAAAAATAGGAACAGAACTACCATTTTGGTCATTTAACATAGGGATTGGGACAAGTACACTTACAATTCAAAACTTTATTTTTGATCCATTCAATATAATATTACTTTTATTTTCAGTAAAAGATATTTATTATGGTTTTGTCTTTATTGTTATTTTTAAAATATATTTTTCCACAATAATTTTTTATAGATATTTAGAAAAAATAAATATAAAAGGAAAAAGTTCATTAATTGGAGCAATAATGTGGGGATTTAGTGGATATATGATTTTATGGTGTCAACATTATATTTTTGGAACAACAACAGTATTTTTTACATTAATAATGTATTCTTTTGAAAGATATATTAAAGATAATAAAGCAATAATGTTTATAATTTCGATAGCACTATTAGCTATTAATTCAGAATATATGTTATATGCTGTTAGTATATATATATACATATATATGGTATTAAGATATATATGTATATATGGTAAAGATATAAAAAAAATTATAAAAAAAATTATGAGAGTATCTTTATTATATATATTAGGTATTGGAATTAGTGCTGTTGTTTTTATACCTTCTGCATATGTAATTTTATCTTCACCAAGATTATCTTCAACTGTAGATTTTAGTGTTTTTTCAACATGGGATTTTAGTAAATTAGTCTCTATTTTTATAAGATTATTTTCAGCTAATCTTTTAGGAATAAACAATTATGTAGGGGCATTAAGGGACTATTATGAAACAATGATATTAAGTAGTAGTGTGTTAGTAGTGTTATTGATACCACAGTTGTTTATTATTGTACGAAATGATAAAAGAAAAAAAATTATATTAGTATGCTCAAGTTTAATGATTATTTTAGGAATTTCGTTTCCATTAGTATCATATATATTTAATGCTTTTTCAGCTGTTGCAACTAGATGGACGTATTTGATTACTTTTACCCTTATTTTAGGTACATCTATATCAATTGATTTTATAATTAAAAATAGGATGATTAATATTAAATTATTAATATATCAATGTATAGTAAGTATCTTGTTATTAGGTTTAGGTATAATATATTTATTTAAATATACAGGAAATATCAGCAACATTGTATTATTCAAAAAATCCTTATTACTATACATTGTGATATCTTTAATTATGGTATTATTTGTTTTTATGTTATATAAATATACAAAATATGAAGTTTCTATAAGTGTTGTAATAGTTATTTTAATTTTTGAAATTATATCTAATAACTATGCAACTGTAAATTCTCGACTAGTATTGGAAGATTCATTTATTAAATCTAAAACAGGATATAATGATAATACCTATGATGTAGTTGAGTATCTAAAGAAAATGGATAGGAATTTATTTTATAGAATAGAAAAAAATTATAGCTCAGTATTTTTAAATGATGCGATGTATCAAAATTATTATGGAACAGCATGCTATAATTCATTAAATTCACCAAGTTATACGGAATTTTTAAAAGAATTTAATTCATTATCTTTTAATAATAATTTTTTATATCCTTTACTTGAACGAGAAAAATTAGATAATTTCTTAGGGGTAAAATATATACTTTCATTAAATGAAATATCTAGAGATGATACTGAGTATTTAGGAAAATATAATGATATAAATATATATTTAAATAAAAAAGCTCTTCCATTAGGTTTTACATATGATTCATATATAACTAGACAAGAATTTGATGAATTAGATATTTCTTCAAAAGAAGATGCAATTTTAAATAATATTATACTTGATGATAAGGTTAAGTATATGAAGAAAGGAAAAATACCTCAATACAAGAATATAAGTAGTTTTATTTATGATTATAAAAATGTAGATGTAATAGATAATAATAAAAGTTATATAGAATATAAAGTGGTAAATGATGATCCAAATGTAAATATATTACTAGGTAATGAGGAACGGAATGGTATAACATTAACCTTAAATATTGACAGTGAACAAATTGGAGTAGGTCAAGTTTTTTACAAAGATAGCAATAGTGACTTTTCAGAGGATAAATCTATAAAGTTTAATGTATTTCCAAACAAAAAAGAGTATAATGTTTTTATAAACTATAAAGATATAGATAAATTAAGAATAGATGTTGGAAATTATAATGAAAAAATTAAATTAAGTAATATTAAAGTTAGAAAAGACGAAAATGAAGATTTTCTAAACAATAAAAATGTTTTTGAAATTACATCATTTAAAGAGGATAAAATAAAAGGGACAATACAATCTAGAAAAAAAGAGATTATAAATTGGACAATACCATTTGATAATGGTTGGAGAATAAAAGTAGATGGGAAAAAGGTCAAACCATTGAAAGTAAATATAGGTTTTTTAGGTGCAGAATTGGATGAAGGAAAACATGAGATTGAATTAAAATATATTCCACCAGGATTGATATTAGGAAGTTTTATTTCACTTATTTTTATTGTTATTACATTTATATTTAGAAAAAGATTTTAACCTAATAAGATGTAAACAAAAACTATATTATTTTTTCAAAAAGAAAAGGGGGATATTAAGATGAAAGTAGTTTTATTGGCAGGAGGATTTGGAACACGCATAAGTGAAGAAAGCTATTTAAGACCAAAGCCAATGATAGAGATTGGTGATATGCCTATATTATGGCATATTATGAAATTATATTCTTTTTATGGATACAATGAATTTATTATTTGTTGTGGGTATAAGGCACATGTAATAAAAGAATATTTTGCAGATTATTATCTTCATAGAAGTGACATAACATTTGATTTTACAAATAATAATAAAATGACAGTACACTCAAATGTAGCAGAGCCATGGAAAGTAACATTAGTTGACACAGGTATGGATACAATGACTGGAGGCAGAGTTAAACGTATTAAAAAATACATTGGAGATGAAACATTTATGTTAACTTATGGAGATGGTGTTTCAAATGTAAATATTAATGACTTAGTTAACTTCCATAAAAAACATGGAAAAATAGCAACAATGACTACAATAAATATAGGTCAACGCTATGGAGTGCTTGAAATAGATGATGATAATAACATAAATTCTTTCAGAGAGAAGTCTGATAATGATGGAAGTATGATTAATGCAGGGTTTATGGTATTGAATCCAAAAATATTTGATTTTATAGAAGGTGATTTAACTGTATTTGAGAAAACTCCTTTAGAAACCTGTGTAAATAGAAAAGAACTTGTGGCTTATAAACATTTAGGTTTTTGGAAATGTATGGATACTCTGCGTGATAAACAACAGCTAGAATTATTATGGGAATCTGGAAATGCACCATGGAAAGTGTGGAATGACTAATGTTTGATGTGGAATTTTATAAAAATAAAAAAGTTTTAGTTACAGGACATACAGGGTTTAAAGGAAGTTGGCTTTGTAGAACTCTTATACTTTTAGGTTCAAATGTAACTGGATATTCCTTGGAACCAAATAAAAATAACAATTTATTTTATATATCAGAAGTTGAAAAAAATATGAATTCTATTATAGGAGATATAAGAGACATGAATTCTTTAATGAAGGTTTTTAAGAATGTAAAACCAGAAATAGTATTTCATTTAGCAGCACAACCAATAGTTAAAGAATCATATAACGATCCTCTGTATACATATGAGACAAATGTAATGGGTACTGTTAATATTTGTGAGTGTATTAGACAAAGTTCTTGTGTCAAATCATTTTTAAATATAACAACAGATAAAGTATATAAAAATAGAGAATGGGAGTGGGGGTATAGAGAAAATGAATCATTAGATGGATTTGACCCTTATTCCAATAGTAAATCTTGTTCTGAATTAGTAACACATAGTTATAAAAATTCATTTTTTAATGATTTAAATGTAGCTACATCTACTGCAAGAGCTGGTAATGTTATTGGTGGAGGAGATTTTGCTAATAACAGAATTATTCCAGATTGTATAAGAGCGGTGATAGAAGATAAAGATATTGTAATATATAATCCTAATTCAATAAGACCATATCAACATGTGTTAGAAGCCATATTTACATATTTACATATTGCTCAGATGCAATACATTGATAAAAAATATTCTGGTTATTATAATGTTGGTCCAGACGATCAAGATTGTATAACAACAGGAGAATTGGTTAACTTGTTTTGTTCAAAATGGGGTAACAATGTTAAATGGATTACAAAACAGGTGGATGGTCCACATGAAGCTAATTTTTTAAAATTAGATTGTTCAAAGTTGAAGTCTGTGTTTGGATGGAAGCCAAAATGGGGGATAGAAGAAGCTATAGATAGAACTGTAGAATGGTATAAAATGTACCTAAAAAATAGTAATGTATTAGAGTGTATGGATAAACAGATTTATGAAATTTTAAGAGTAGGAGAAAGTAACAATGTTTGAAAATATGAATGAAAAAGAAGCAAGAGTAGAAATTCTAAATATGGTTGAAAATTATTGTAATACCTATCATAACATATCAAAAGAATTTAAGGAAGGAGAGAAAATACCATATGCATCTAGAGTATATGATAGTCATGAAATGATAAATTTAGTAGATAGTTCTTTAGAATTTTGGCTAACATCTGGAAAATATACAGAAAAATTTGAAACAGAATTCTCAAACTATTTAAATGTTAAATACTGTTCATTAGTTAATTCGGGATCTTCTGCAAATCTTATTGCTTTTATGTCTCTGACATCACCATTATTAGGTGATAGAAAAATTTATCCAGGTGATGAAGTAATAACAGTTGCTGCAGGGTTTCCAACCACTATTACTCCAATTATACAATATGGAGCAATTCCTGTATTTGTAGATGTTACAATTCCACAATATAATATTGATGTAGAAAAATTAAAGGATGCCTTATCTGAAAAAACAAAAGCAGTTATGATAGCACATACATTAGGTAATCCATTTGACTTGAAGTCTATAAAGGAGTTTTGTGAAAAATATAATTTATGGTTAATAGAGGATAATTGTGATGCATTGGGCTCTAAATATATGATTGATGGTGAAGAAAGATTTACAGGGACTATTGGAGATATTGGCACATCTAGTTTCTATCCTCCACATCATATGACTATGGGAGAAGGGGGAGCCGTATATACTAACAATTCATTATTAAATAAGTGTATTAGATCTTTAAGAGACTGGGGAAGGGATTGCGTATGCAAGTCTGGTAATGATGATTTTTGCGGACAAAGATTTAATAATAAATATGGAGAGTTACCACTAGGATACGACCATAAATATGTATATTCTCATTTTGGGTATAATTTAAAAGCTACAGATATGCAAGCAGCTATTGGGTGTGCACAATTGGAAAAAATTAAAAGTTTCACTGAAAAGCGTATATACAATTTTAATAAATTGAAAGAAGGGCTAATGGATATTCAAGAAAAAATAATTCTTCCAGAAGCTTGCCCTAAATCAACCCCAAGTTGGTTTGGTTTTTTAATTACTTGCAAACAAGGTGTTAAAAGGAATTTAGTCGTACAGTATCTTGAGAAAAAAGGAATTCAAACTAGAATGTTATTTGCTGGAAACTTAATTAAGCATCCATGTTTTGATGAGATGAGAAAAGAAATGAGTGGTTTTAGAGTAGTTGGAGACTTAACTAATACAGATAGAATTATGAATGATACATTTTGGGTTGGTGTGTATCCTGGAATGACAGAAGATATGCTTAATTTTATGATAAAAACAATTAGAGAGTCTGTTGATTTAGTTTAAGATAATAAATAAAAGAAAAGGTATAAATATGATATTTGATATTAAGAATAAAAAAAAATTTTAAATTTAATGTGTCAATTTACAAAGTTTGGTATAGTTGGTTTTTCTAATACAATAATATTTTTATTAGTTTATTATGTATTAATATTTTTTAAAGTGAACTATTTAATTGCTAATGCTATTGGATTTATTATAAGTGTAATTAATGCATATTATTGGAATAGTAAATATGTATTTAAGAAAAAAGAACATAGGAACCATAAAATAGCGTTTATTAAGGTATTCTCATCTTATTTTTTAACTTTCTTATTGAGCACACTATTTTTAATTATTATGGTAAAATATATGGATATATCAAACACTATTGCGCCCATTATTAATTTATGTATTACGATACCATTAAATTTTCTATTAAATAAAGTATGGGCAATGAAATAAAATTAAAAAATACTTGATAGAATTAAAGAGTAATTATGTTGAATTATATACTTTAATAAACAATTTAGAAGGGAATAAGCTATGAAAGTTTCAGATTATATAGTAGAATTTTTTATATCAAAAGGAATAACTGATGTATTTGGATATCCTGGAGGAATGACAACTCACTTGATGGATTCATTTAATAAATACAAAGATTCAATAAAGTCTCATGTAAATTATCATGAGCAGGCTTCTTCTTTTGCAGCCTGTGGATATGCACAATCTTCATTAAAACCTGGTGTTGCTTATGCAACTAGTGGTCCTGGTGCAACAAATATGGTTACAGGTATATGTAATGCATACTTTGATTCAATACCAGTTATTTTTGTAACTGGTCAAGTTAACACTTATGAATCAAAAGAGGGTTTAAATGTTAGACAAAAAGGATTTCAAGAAACTGATATAGTAACTATGACAAATATATGTACAAAATATTCAACAAAAATTGTTAGTGAATATGACATAAAGTATGAGTTAGAAAAAGCATATTCAATTGCTATGAGCGGAAGACCAGGACCTGTTTTATTAGATATTCCTATGAATATACAAAGGATGGAAATTAATTTAGAAGATTTAAAAAGCTATGAAGAAGAAAGTATAGAATATAATGTAGATGATATGGTTTCTTTAATTTATCAAGAGTTGGAAAAATCGAAAAAACCATGTATTCTTGCTGGTGCAGCAATACAAAATAGTGGAATGGTGGACGTTTTTAGAAAACTTATAAGTAATTTAAAGATACCAGTAGTAACAAGCATGATTGCTATTGATACTATTAATCGTAATGATGAGTATAATTTTGGATTTATAGGTGCATATGGAATGAGATACTCTAATTTTATTTTATCTAAATGTGATTTAGTAATAACTTTAGGGACAAGATTAGATGTTAGACAAACAGGTGTTACAAAAGAAAATTTTGCAACAAATGCTAAAATTATAAGAATTGATATAGATGAAGGAGAACTTACAAATAAAATTCACAAAGATGAAATTCAATTAATATCAGATTTAAAAACAATATTGCCAAATTTGTATGCTGAATCTAAAGAATGGATGGCAAAAGGTATAAATTTTTATAAATGGTTAGATACATGTAATATCATGAAAAAAAAGTTAGCAAATATAGATGAGAGATATCCTAATAAAATTATAAGAAAATTAAGTGAATGCATACCATCAGATTCAATTATAACAACAGATGTAGGACAAAATCAAGTTTGGATAGCACAATCAATAGAAGTGGACAATATGAGAGTGCTTTTTTCTGGTGGCCATGGAGCAATGGGATATTCTTTACCAGCTTCTATTGGAGCATATTATGGAACAAAAAAAAATGTTATAAGTTGTAATGGAGATGGAGGTATTCAAATGAATCTTCAAGAGTTGCAATTCATAGCACGCGAAAAGCTTCCTATAACTATTTTAATATTTAATAATTATTCTTTAGGAATGATTAGACATTTCCAAGAAATGTATTTTGATAAGAATTATGTACAAACAAATTCAACGAGTGGCTATACAGTTCCCGATATGGAAAAAATTGCATTTTCTTATGGAATAGATTATCATAAAATAAATAAGATTGAGGAGATGAATGTAGATATTATGACAAGTGAAACGCCTAAAATAATAGAAATAGAACTAAGTGATACCACATATGTTTTTCCTAAATTAGCAGTGGGTAAATTAAATCAAGATCAAGAGCCTGAAATTGATAGAGATTTATATAAAGAACTAGAAAGTTTATAGTGGATAATTATGAAACAAATTGTGATAACAGGAGCTACTAGCTTTATAGGGAATAATTTAATAAAAAAATTTTTAGAGTATGACTATTATATTTATGCAGTAGTCAGACCTAATACTAAAAATATTAACTCAATAATAAAACATAAGAATGTAGAAATTATTGAACTTTCTATTGAAGATATGTGTGAACTTTCTAAATTTATATCAGGTGAAATTGAATTCTTATTCCATTTGGCATGGGAAGGTACTAGAAATCCATATAGAGATAATAGTATTATACAAGAAAAAAATTATAAAGCATCAATTCAAGTTATAGAGGAAGCTAATAAATTAGGATGTAAAAAATTTATTGGTATTGGTTCTCAAGCGGAATATGGTATAGGTAATGAGAAGGTTGATGAGTTATCTGTAACTAACCCATTGACTGAATATGGAAAATATAAGTTAAACACTAAAGAATCATGTGAACAAATAGCTTTAAAAGTAAATATGAAATTTATATGGGCTAGAATATTTAGTGTATATGGAATACATGATAATAATAAAACCTTAATCATGTATTGTTTAAGGCAAATGCTAAAAAATGAAGAGGTTTTATTGACAAAATGTACACAAAAATGGGATTTTACATATGTAGATGATGTTGTAAATGCTTTGTTTGAATTAGCTATACAAGATTGTGAAAACGGAGTTTACAATATATCAAGCGGAAATACAAAAATATTGAGTGAATTTATATTGGAAATGAAAGAAATAACTAACTCTAAGAGTAAGTTGAGTTTTGGCATAGTACCATGTGATGTATCGAATTCAGTTGGATTTGAACCCATAGTAAATAAATTAAAAAAAGAAACTGGATGGGAAGCTAAAATTAGTTTTAAAAAAGGAGTACAAGAGTTAGTAAAATATATGAAAAATAAGGAAGCAGAATTATGAAAAAAATAAGTGTACTTATTCCAACTTACAATGAAGAAGAAAATGTAGTGCTATTAAGTGAAATGATAATAAATGAGTTTAAGACTAAGCTAAATAAATATGATTATGAGATAATATTTATAGATAATTATTCAGTTGATGATACTAGAATTTTGATACAAAAATTATGTAATGAAAATAAGAACATAAAAGCAATTTTTAATTCAAAAAACTTTGGTCAATTTAATTCTCCATATTATGGATTATTGCAAACAAAAGGTGACTGTACTATTTTAATGTGTGCAGATTTTCAAGAGCCAATAAGTATGATTTCTAAATTTGTGAATGAATGGGAAAAGGGCTATAAAGTTGTTATTGGAAAGAAAGTAGCAAGTAAAGAAAATAAAATTATGTACTTGATGAGATCTTTCTACTATAAGCTTATAAAAAGATTGTCAGATATCGAACAAATAGAACATTTTACTGGTTTTGGTTTATATGATAAAAGTTTTATAAACATTTTAGCTCAATTAGATGATCCGACACCATTTTTGAGAGGTATAGTAGCTGAATTTGGAATAAAGAGAAAAGAAATAGCTTATGAACAAGAAAAAAGAAGAGCTGGTAAAACAAATAATAATTGGTATAGTCTATATGATGCTGCTATGTTAAGTTTTACTTCTTATACAAAAATAGGTCTTAGATTAGCAACTATATTAGGATTTATATTTTCTGGGTTAGGTTTAATTGTAACTTTTGTGTATCTGATGCTAAAATTAATATACTGGGAAAGATTTGTTGCAGGTGTTACACCTATTTTAATAGGTATTTTCTTATTTGGATCAATTCAATTATTTTTTATAGGTTTATTGGGAGAATATATAATGAATATGAATACCAGAATTATTAAGAGGCCATTAGTTATTGAAGAAAAAAGAATTAATTTTGAAGATATGAATAAGAGTTAAATAGTATATATTTGGAATTAATTTGATTTAATTATAAAGTCAGTAGTAGGATTGTAAATAGTGTTTATATTTTTATTAAAGTGTTAGGAGTTGAAAATTTTGATGTCATTTTCCATTAGTAAGATAATAAATAGTATTAAATATTTAGGAATTAAGAAAACATACTATAAGGGAATTAATAAATTTTATGTAAATAATATAAATAAGATTTATTACCAAAAAAACAAAAATATATCACTAAATCATGAAAATAAATTTGAAAATATCAAATTTAGCATAGTTGTTCCTATATATAATACTGAAGAAAGATTTCTGAGAGAGATGATAGAGTCTGTATTAAATCAAACTTATAAAAATATTGAGCTTTGTATTGCTGATGGAGGAAATCAAATTGATAATCAAAAAATAATTTTAAAATATCAAGAAAAAGATAATAGAATTAAGTATAATAAGATTGGTTTTAATGGCGGAATTGCATTTAACACTAATAAGGCTATAGAGATTTGTAGTGGAGACTATGTTGTATTTATAGATCATGATGATTTTATTGATGAAAATTCAATGGCTTGTATTAGTAATTGCATAGAAGCAGAGAAATGTGATGTTTTATATACAGATGAAGATAAGGTTGATGAGGAAAGTAAAATTTTTTTCGAGCCTCATATAAAGCCTGATTGGTCACCAAGATTGTTAAAATCATATAATTATATATGCCATATGTTTGTTGTTAAAAAAGAACTAATTGATGTGCATGGATTAATTTTAGATGGTTATGATGGAAGTCAAGATTATGAATTTATATTAAGAATGTGTAAAAATGCAAATAAAATAGTTCATTTACCTATAGTATTGTATCATTGGAGAGTTAATAAAAATTCTACTGCAGGAGATATATTTAAAAAAAAATATGCTATAGATAAAGGAAAGAAAGTTCTAGAAGACTTTATGAAAATAGAAAAAGTAGATTGTAAAGTTATTTCTAGTGATTATATTGGAGCAAATGAAATAATTTTTGACTTTAACTATAATAATATCATAACAATTATATTATATGGGGAGAAAATAACTATCAAGGAATTAGAAGTTAAATATGAATATATGAAATATGCCCTTAACATTGATTCATTTGATATGTATTTTTATAATTACAAAGAAGAAACAATAATGAATCTAAAGGGCAATGTCTTAGATACAAATATATTTAACAATAATTGGCTTATAAATAAGTATGTTTTAGTTGTTCATAAAGATGTAAAGTTTTTGAGTGAAAATATTTTAAGTACTTTTTTAGGTGAAGTAAATATGGATGATACAGCAATTGTTTTTCCAAAAATTTTGAAAGATAAAAAAACAGTTAGGTCTTTTGGACTGTCAATCAAAAATAAAAAACTACATAGAATATATGAAGATTTTAATAAGAATATACCTGGATATATGGGACGTCTAAACCTTACAAATAATATTTTATTTGCAGAACCAGTAGTATTTTTTACAAAGAAAGATATTTTTTTAGAAAATATTAAGTTTAGTTTTGTAAATGAACAAAATTGGATTGATTTATTAATAGAATTATTTTATTCTAAAAAATATTGTTGTATAACACATAATGTTGAAGTAGTAACAGATTTAAATTTAAATTGGGAAAATGTATATTTAAAAAACTTACAAGAACCATATTTTCAAATAATGGAATACAGTTAAAGACACAATAAAGTTGAGGTTAAAAAATATTTAATAATATGGAGATTTTTTATGGTTGATATAATAATTCCAAACTATAATGGTAGTAAATATCTAAAAAAGTGTATAGAATCTATTCTAAAACAAAAATATAGTAAATTTAGAATAATAATAATAGATAATAATTCAACTGATGATATTTATAATATCATCAAAAATTATAAAAATTTAATATTTAAGAAGTTAGATAAAAATTATGGATTTAGCAAGGCAGTAAATGAAGGGATTAAGTTATCAAAGTCTGATTATGTAGTGCTCTTAAATAATGATACAGAAATTAAAGACGATTGGCTAGAGAAAATGTTAGCGAAAATAAAGTCAGATGAAAAAATATTTTCAGTCTGTTCTAAAATGATAAAATATAATGATAAAACTTTAATTGATGATGCAGGTGATGAATATACTCTATTTTCATGGACAATAAAACGTGGAGATGGAAAAAAAATAAATAGATTTAATAGAGATAAAAGTGTATTTAGTTCATGTGCAGGGGCTGCAATATATAGAAAAGATATATTAGAAGAAATAGGATATTTTGATGAAACCTTTTTTGCATATATGGAAGATGTAGATATATGCTATAGAGCTAAGATAAATGGATATAAGAATATGTATTGTGCAGATGCTCAAGTTTATCATGTAGGAAGTGCAACTTCAGGAAGTAAATATAATTCGTTTAAGGTAAAATTATCTGCAAGAAATAATGTATATGTTATATATAAAAATTTACCTTTTTTTCAAATTCTTATTAATGGCTTATTTATTTTAATGGGTTTTTTAATTAAATATATTTTTTTTAGTAAGAAAGGGTATGGAAAAGAATATAAAAAAGGTTTTATAGAAGGTATTAAAACCTTGAAAAATGTAGAAAAAAATACTTTTAAATTTAAAAATATGTTAAACTATATAAAAATAGAGTATTTACTTATAATTAATATGTTTAAATATATTTTAAGTATAATATTTTAATTATAAGGATATATCTCATAATTAAGATGCATTAGGAAAAGGTGTTATTATGATAAAGGAAAATCAAAAAGTGTTGAATAAAATGCAGATGTTATTAGATATATTGATAGTATTAGTTTCTTTTTTATTAGCTTATATTACCAAGTTTATCTTTTTAGGAGGAATAAATTCCATAGGTATTAGAGGTTATATAATAACAACTGTGTTGTCACTACTTCTGTATTTTATACTATATAATATAGTAGATTTATATAGTACAAAAAGAACTGTAAATTTATATAAAGTAATTAAACAAATAATAATAGCTAATATAATAAGTATATCAATTTTAGCATTTACATTTTTTATAGTAAAATTGGTAAATTATTCAAGAACAGTGTTAATTTTGTTTGTAATATACAATACAATATTAACAAGTATGAGTAGAATAATTATAAGATATGTGTTAAGACGATATAGAAGAAATGGTTACAATCAAAAACATTGTTTGATAATAGGTTTGAATGAGAGTTCTATTAAGCTTGCAGAGAATATAAGTAAAAATAAACAATGGGGATATAATATAGTTGGATACTTAGAAGAATATAACGATAAAGGAAATTATAGATCTAATATAAATAAAGTGCTAGGAAATGTAAATGAGTTAGAAAATATATTGGAAAATAATTGCTTAGATATAGTATTTATAGTATTACAAGAAGAGGAGATTTCAAAGTTAAGACATATAATAAGGCAATGTGAAAAAGCTGGAGTAAAAACAAATATAGTTCCTCATTATTATGAGTGTTTTCCATCAAAACCTTATATGGATGACCTAGATGGTATTCCAATAATAGAGACAAGATGTGTACCTTTAGATAACTATTTTAATAATGCATGTAAAAGGATATTTGATATAATATTTTCAATACTTGCTATACTGATAACTTTTTTAATAATGCTGATTTCAGTAACACTAATAAAAATAACATCTCCAGGACCAATAATTTATAAGCAGACAAGAGTAGGATTAAATAGAAAGAACTTTGATATGTATAAATTTAGGTCTATGAGAGTTCAAGAAGATAAAGTAGAAAGAACTCAATGGACAACTAAAAATGATCCTAGAAAAACAAAGTGGGGATCTATAATTAGAAAAACAAGTATAGATGAGTTACCACAATTTTTTAATGTTTTAAAAGGTGATATGTCAATAGTAGGGCCAAGGCCAGAAAGACCTTTTTTTGTGGAAAAATTTAAAGATGAAATACCAAGATACATGATAAAGCATCAAGTAAGGCCTGGAATAACTGGATGGGCTCAAGTAAATGGATATAGAGGAGATACTTCAATAGAGAAGAGAATAGAGCATGACTTATATTACATAGAAAATTGGACATTTTTATTTGATATAAAAATAATATTTTTAACACTATTTAAAGGAATTGTAAATAAAAATGCATATTAGAATAATAAGTAGTGTTTTTAGGAATCTAAATACAAGGAGAGATAGATTGGAATATATAAATTTAATATTTTTTTCTATGATACCAGTCATAGAACTTAGGGGAGCTATACCAATGGGTTTGGCTCTAGATTTAAATCCATTATTGGTATATTTATCATGTTTAATTGGCTCTACTATAATAGGTATACCAATATTACTAACATTTAGATATATATTAAATTATTTCAAACTGAAAGGATATTTCAAGTATTTAATTGATTTGTTTGAAAATAAATTACGTAAGAGAGCGAAACAGTTAAAGTCAATAAGTGTAATTGGAATAATCTTATTTGTTGGAATTCCGCTACCAACTACAGGAACTTGGAGTGCGGCTGGGATTGCATCATTACTTGAAATGAGATTGAAAGATGTAGTTTTAGGCATATTTTTTGGCAATGCTTTATCTGGATGTATTGTATTTGCAATATCGTACCATATTTTTTAAGAAAAAATTAAAATAGTAAATATTTAAAGATTTTATATATTTTTTATATAATATTTTGCCAGGAGCAAAATATAAAGTAAAAATTATTTGTTATTAAAAACTACAACATTAATAGATTTTTATTAAAAGGGAGGACAGAATATTGGTAGAAGCAACTTTATTTTTTTCACCACATCAAGATGATGAAACTTTAAGCATGGGAAATGCAATAATTGAACATGTTGGAAAAAGTGATACACATGTAATACTATGTACAGATGGTAGTAAATCAATAATAAGAAAGGTATTAGATGATGGAGGAACATGCTCATATCATATAAAAGACATACATAAATATTCTCTGCCAGAAGAAGAATTCTCAAAAGACAGAGATGAAGAATTTAAAGATAGTTGTAAGGAAATGGGAGTTAAAGAAAGTAATATACATATAGAAGAAAATAGAGCTCATGATGGAGAATTGAGTAAAGAAAAAGCAAAAGAAATAATATTGAAATATCTAGATAAATATCCAAATGCAAAAGTAAAAACAGTAACCCCATATAAAGCTAGTGGAATACATGAAGACCATAGAGCTTTAGGTGAAGCAGCATTAGAGTTATATAAAGAAGGAAAAATAAAGGATTTAAGATTTTATGTAGAACCATATGATTATAATGATTTCACAAAAGTTAATCCAAATGTAGACGTATGGAAAGTTTTAAATAGCCAAGAAAATAAACTACTGAATGCTATGAATGTTTATAAAAAATGGAATCCAGAGAATGGACAGTATGCAATAGGATATCATTCTGTAAAATCACACTTTGATGAATTAAAGAAAAATAAGATTCAATATGTACATACACCTTAACATCTAATATATTTATATTACTTAAATATATAGATAGGAGCTGTCGCATGAGCAAATTAAATTTTTACTGATAGGGCTATGGCTTTAAAAATCATAGCCTTATTTTGATATTTTTTCCATTTTTGCAAAAATTATTACCCCTTTAAGAAAATTTCTTAATTTTTTTGAAATATTTCTTTATTAATTTAGAGTTAAAATTCTTTCTTCAAAATAAATACTTAAATGAGCTAAAATTTGAGTCCAATTTCTAATCTTTTGAGTCCATTTTTCCTCTAAGAGCGATAGCTCACTTAACGCTACCTCTTCTGTAATCGCAGCATATACTTTCTTTAAATCTTTTGCAAATTCTTTTCTATTTTTATATGATACATAATTTAAAGTATTTCTAATTTGATGTACAACACATCTTTGTATTTCAGTATCAGGAAATACTGCTTTAATTGCATCAGAAAATCCAACTAGTCCATCTACAGAAGCTATTAATATATCCTTAACTCCTCTGTTTTTGACATCTGTAAGTACCTTTAGCCAATACTTTGAACTTTCATTTTCTCCAATCCATATTCCTAAAACCTCCTTTATGCCTTCTAAGTTAATACCTATAGCTATATAGGCTGCTTTGTTTATTATTCTACCTTCACTTCTAACTTTATAATGTATAGCATCCATAAATACAATTGGATAAATCATATCAAGAGGTCTGTTTTGCCATTCATGAGCTAAAGGTAGAACTCTATCAGTAATTTTAGCTATTAGAGAATGAGATATATCAATTCCGTAAATACTTTTAAGGTGGCTTGATATATCTCGAGTGGACATGCCTTTTGAGTACATTCCAATCACTTGGTTCTCTATTCCTGATATATCATTTTCATAATTTCTAATTACCTTTGGTTCAAAATCTCCATTTCGGTCTCTTGGAATATTTAAAGTTATTTCTCTCTATATTTCTCTTGAAGAATAAATACAGTTCATGTTTGCATATATTATAATTTTCAAAAGTTGTCTAGGGGTTACTCTATTTCCTCTAATTCGAGAATAAGTCTTATATAGTTTTTCTAAGTTCATCTCCTCAATAATTTGACTTAATAACCTTACAGAATCATCTTTTGGAATCATATAATCAATATTTAGTGGTAATTTAAATTGATAATTATCACCATAAATAGTATAATCAAGTTGTATAATGTTTTGTTTTGACATACAATTATTATACAAGAATCCCAGGCTCTTTTGAACTTGGGATTTATTTTTTTTATACAAAAAAGGGCGTAGCACTATTTTCTAGTGCGACAGCCCCTTAACTATGCTCTAAATTAAAATTTTATCTATTCATTGATATCAATGGCTATTTTCATTCCAAGATTATAGGCCTTTCTCAATACCTTAAAATTTTTTCTAGTGGAATTCCTTTCAAATGCTTTGGTTACAACTATAGTTTTGTAGTGATTTAAGCCCATGCCCTTTAAATGTTTTGCAGTATACTTAAAATATTTTTTAAATAAAAACGAAATAGGAGCTGCTTGAGTATAGACCATTATTAACCTTTTTTGACCAAACCTAGGTGTATGCTTAGACTTATTTATCTCTGTTAAAGGATACAATCTATCTAAAAGTAGCTTTGTTTGAGCTGATACCTGACATATATATACTGGCGAACCAATTATTATATATTCGGCACTTTTTATATCTTCATATATGTCAATCATATCGTCTTTAAATGCACAAGTAGGAACTTTTCTACAGTATAGACAGCCTTGGCATCCTTTAATATTCATATCATTTAGATAATATTTTTTAACTTCAACATTATTATCATTTACACCTTTTATTATCTCATCAAGTATTGTGTCTAAATTCCCGTTTTTCCTTGGACTGCCCATAAAGGCTAATACTTTTACCATATTGAGTTCTCCTGTCTAATTTATTTTTCTAAATTTAACCTAAAACACACTTTATTCTAACAATATATTTTATATACTTTATCAGAAAATACTTTATATCTGTTTTATGTTATATTTTATATTACAAAAGTATAGCAAAAGATAATTCTTAACACAAGTATTTAAAAGGAGTATAGCAATTTAATCCAGTTATTTATTAAACTCTAATGCTCCTGTAGGACATACCATTACACAAGGCGAATCCATACCACACTTATTTCTTTCAATGCAACCATTACATTTATTTGCCTTACCATCCTTTCCATAAATCAATGCTCCATATTCACAAGCTTTTTCACAAAGTTTACATCCTATACAGTTTTGATTATCTAATACAACGAACCCATCTTCTTTTCTAAAGCATTCTTTAGGACATACATCTAAACATTTTGGCTCATCACAATGAATACATGATAATGAAAAATATTCTACATTTTCACCTTTTTCCACTGTAAATACATGTCTAAAAAGTTCACCATTATCTATATTATTATCATTTTGATCTATACAAGCAAGTAGACATGCTCCACATGCTGTACATAACTCTTTGTTAAATTTAAATAAATTTTTCATTATATCCCTCCATTTATCTATTCATCTTTTCAATCTTACATTTACAACTTCTATATGCAGGGAATCCACTATAAGGGTCAAAATTATCACAGACAATACTATTTATATCAGCTTCTCTGTATCCATGATACATATGTATATTTCTGTATAAAACTCTGTCAGTAACATTGACCTTTACATTCAAACTTCCTATCTTAGTAGTTATTTTTATATAATCTCCACTAATAACATCCAATTCTTTTGCATCTAGACTAGAAATATCGCAACTAGCTTCATTTTTTAATATTCTTGAAAGTTTGATGTCATGAAGTCTTGAATGTAGTGCATTTGGAATTCTTGCTCCTGATGTCAATAAATAAGTATAATCATCATCTATATCACCATTAAAATCTTTATATGTTGGTAATGCGTCCAATCCAAAATCTTTATACTTTTCAATAATTGTAGATTTTAATTCAAACTTAGATGTACTAGTATCGTATCCATCTCTTGTATATGAGCCTACTATGTATGGCTTAAAATCTCTACATTTTAATGATAAATCACTTTCTTTAAGTTTATCTATATCTACACAGGTATCTTTGAACATATGTCTTATACTTGCTTCATAACCTGCCTTCAATAAATCATCTTCTATATCCATAACATTTGCTAAATCTGAAAGTATTTCTACATCTGATTTTGAATCATATAATGTATCAATAACTTTTTTAGTATATGTAATATATCCCCCTGGATAACTCTTACATTCTTCTCTCTCAAAAGATGTACATGCAGGCAAAAGTATATCTGCATATTTTGATGCATCTGTCATAAATAAATCTACATTTACAAAAAAATCTACAGTGTCCAATGCTTTGAAAAGTCTTCCTGAGTTAGGAAACATTCTAGCATTTATACCATGACAAAACAAAGCTCTTATTTCATATGGTGTCTTTTCTTCTATTTGTCTAGGTAAGTCCATAGCTTGAAATTGAGTCACCATCTCATTCCATAGAGGGAATCTTTCTCCACCAATTCTTTCATTTATATTTTTAGGTAGAACTTCTTTTACGAACTCTTTTTCTAGTGATTGAAATCCACCTATCTTACCAGCAAAGTAATCTTGTTTTGGTATATTACCTCCTATCCTGTCATAGTTTCCTGTTATGGCAGATAAAGACATCATTGCTCTATAGTTTTGGAATCCATTTTGATGATGAACTATTGGAGCTGCACTTTCATTTATACAAAATGGACCTTGTGACAACATCTCTACAGCTTTTACTATATCGTCTTTAGAAACTCCTGTAATTCTACTTACAGTATCTAAATCAAATGATTTTACATATTCTTTATATTCATTAAATCCATGGACATGTTTTTCTATGTATTCTTTATCTATTAAATCTCTTTGTATAAATAAATTTGCCATTCCAAGAGCTAAAGCCCCATCAGTTCCAGGTTTAACTCTTAAATGTAAATCTGCTACTTTTTGAGTTGTTGGTGTTATTCTAGGGTCTACAATTATAAATTTTAAACCTTTTGCTTTTAATTTTGTTAGATTTACACTATTTAAAAATTTAGAGTAATATGGATTAAATCCCCACCCTAAATAAGTTTTTGCATTCTCCATATCTTGCATTGTAAAGTTTCTTCCAGTAGCAACATTTCCAGCCATCTGTGCTGATGTTGAACATGAACTAGATTCTGTACCATAATTAGGAGATCCAAATGAAGATGCAAACCTTTGTAAAAACGGTCTGTACCACTTTCCATAACCTGTAAAAAAAGCTACATGTTTTGCTCCATACTCAGACTTTACTTTATTTAATTTTTCTCCTATTTCTCTATAAGCCTCTTCCCATGATATTGTCTTAAATTTACCTTCACCCCTTTTTCCAACTCTCTTTAGAGGTGTCTTTATTCTATCTTCTCTATAAATATATTCTCTATTACAAAGACCTTTTGTACATAACAATCCTTTATTCATTGGATGCTCTTTTGTACCTTCTATTTTTATTACTTTACCATCTTTAACGTATGCATCGATTCCACAATGTACTCCTGGAGAACAAATATCACATAAAGTTCTCTTTATTTCTATACCAGTTTCCTTACATGGTATTTTAGCTTTAAGTTGTTTGCAACTATCCATATTAATATTTTCCTTTCCTAATAATAAATACAAATTACTAAACTCATTATACATTCTTTTTATTCAAATATCATACTCTATATTTTATGTATTGTAATTTCCAAGAATATTTCTAATAATAAAATTTTATATTTACTAATAATCTATTTGTATAATTATTTTTCACTCATAGTTTATAAGATAATTCAACAAAAATCTAATAGTAAATTGTTATTTACATATATCTTGCAATAGATAAAAACTATTCATATCTACCTTAATTTTAGTCTTAAATTTAGAGTGTAAATTGAATGTATTTAGATTATAATATATACAGTGAGGTAAGGTGAATAATATGAAAATAGATATGATATATAAGTTAATAAGAAGAAATACAGAACCATCAAGATGGTCAAGAGGTGTAAAATACTACACCAACCAACTGGTTGATTATATAGACATAGATATTGATGACCTACAAAATAACCTATTAACATTTCGTGGTGGAGTCAATTCTGAAGATAATTATAGCTTTTATTTTAATTCAATAACTATAGATATAATACATTTTAGGATAATTGAAAGTGATTGTAGTTGTGCTGATTGTCAATCAAATAGTACAAATAAAAGTATTTTCATATGTAAACATATAGTTGCTATTGTGATAAAAAGCTTAAAACAAATAAAAAATAAAAAAGATGTCCCTCCTATTCTAGTAGAAATATTAGGTAGTGATAAAATTTCTAATACTAATTCTAAATCCAGCTTAGACTTAAGTAAACAACTACTTTCTTTTCTAGATAACACTAAAAGGGAAAGAGTTAATTTAGATGTATTGATAAACGTCGATTCAAATAAAGCAATTGCTGAATTTAAAATCGGAATTGATAAAATGTACATTTTAAAAAACATTACTGAATTTGCATATTCAAAAATTAATGGATATGAGTTAGATTTTGGGAAGAAATTTATTTACAACCCCAACATTCACTATTTTGCTGATGAAGATGAGCAGTTAGTAGATATCATAGAAGAATATGGTACAAATCTTTCATACAACTTTTCTTCATCATACTCAAAAAAATTTATGGAAATAAATGCAAGTTCTTTAAAACAATTTTTAAATGCTATTAAATACAAAGATTTTACTCTTATTTTTTCTAAAGAAGAATATCATCCAAAAATATTGAATGATAATTTACCAATAAAGTTTAATTTTAAAAATATAGAAGATAAAATAGTCTTATCTTCTCAAGATTCACTGCCTGTTCCACTTACTAGAAAAAATGATGTACTTTTATATAACGGTAATATCTACTTGTTATCACATAAAAAAGCTCATGATTATTCAAAAGTCTATCAAGTGTTATCAAAATCTAAAGAGTTGAAATTTGATAAAGAAGATTCTAAAGATGTTTTAGGATTGTTAGTTCCTAGATTAAAATCAATAGCTCAAGAAGTTTATTTGGATGATAGCATAAAAAATAATATAACAAAAGATTTTAAAGCTGAGTTCTATTTTGATATAATTGATGGCAATATATGTTGTGATGTAAAGTATATATATAATGATGAAGGCAAAAAATTTGTACTTCCCGACACACAAAAAGAAACTAAAATTGAAAACAAACTGACTTCTTCACAATTTATAAAAGAAAATAATAATTATGTGTTTAAAGGAACAGACTATGACCTATTTACATTCTTAGATTTACAATTAGAATCTTTAAAAGAATTTGGAGATATATATTATTCTGAAAAGTTTAAATTGAAAAAGATATATAATTCTTCATCAATTCAAGCTTCAATCAATCAGACTAATCAAAATTATTTAGAATTTAACTTTAATATATCTGATATAAATCCAAAAGAGTACAAAGCTATTTTAAAAGCTTTTCAAGAAAAACGTACTTTTTATAAACTTAAAGATGGAAACTTTATAGATTTATCAGAAAGAGAGACAAAAGATTTTTTTGAATTAGTTGAAAATCTAGATATAATTGATAAGTCAAAAAATAATAAGATTCATAATAATAAAGCCCTATATATAAATGACATGATACAAAGTAAAAATTTAAAGTTTATAAATGGCAAAAAAGAACTACACAGCATATGCGAAAAATTTAGAAATTTTGATAACATAAATTTAGAAATTCCTCAAAATTTAAAAGCAAACCTTCGTGACTATCAAATAAATGGTTTTAATTGGTTTAAAGTTTTAGATTATTATAAATTTGGTGGTATATTAGCTGATGAAATGGGGCTTGGTAAAACAATACAGACTATTACATTTTTATTATCATTAGCCAATAAAAAAAGTCTAATTGTGACACCAACATCACTCATTTATAATTGGAAAAATGAATTTGAAAAATTTGCCCCAGATATAAAAGTTTTATTGATACATGGAAGCAAAAGAGATAGAGAAAAATGTTTTATGGAGTTAGAAAATTTTGATGTAATACTTACAACATATGGTACTCTTAGAAATGATTTAGAAAAATATAGTGAAGTAAAGTTTGATTATTGTATAATAGATGAAGCTCAAAATATCAAAAATCCAGTAGCTTTAGTAACTGAATCTGTAAAAAGTATAAATGCAGAAAACAAATTTGCACTTACTGGTACACCTATGGAAAATAATCTGCTAGAATTATGGTCTATATTTGATTTTGTAATGCCTGGTTATTTATATAGTAAAGCAAAGTTTCAGGAATTGTTCATAAATAAAGAAAATAATGTTAAAAATTTGAAAAAACTAATAAAACCTTTTATTCTTAGAAGAAGTAAAAAACAAGTTATGAAAGAGCTTCCAGATAAGATTGAGAAAAACTTTTTTGTTGAATTGAATAAAGACCAGAAAAAGATATATAGTGTATATGCAAAAGATATACAAGATAAAATAAAAGATAAAAATCTAAATAAAGATAAAATAGTTATCTTTTCTTATTTAACCAAATTAAGACAACTTTGTTTAGAACCAAGCATAGTAGTAAAAGATTACAATAAAAAAAGTTCAAAAATTGAAACATGTTTAGAAATACTTAGGGATAGTATAAACGAAAACCACAAAATATTGTTGTTTTCACAATTTACTTCTGTACTTAAGAGCATAAGTAAAGAACTTGATAGGTATAAAATTAAATACCATTATATAGATGGTAAAACTAATGCTAAAGAGAGACTTGAACTTGTAGATGAGTTTAATAATAGTATGGATAAAAAAGTTTTTTTAATATCTTTAAAAGCAGGTGGAACTGGATTAAACCTTACAACTGCTGACATGGTAATTCACTTTGACCCATGGTGGAATCCATCAGTAGAAAATCAAGCTAGTGATAGAGCTCATAGATTTGGACAAAAAAATTCAGTACAAGTTATAAAACTAATTGCTAAAGGCACTATAGAAGAAAAAATAATAAAGTTACAAGAAAGTAAAAAAGAACTTATAAACCAATTTATAAATGGAGAACTTTCTAATGAAGGTGTATTAAGAAGTCTATCTGATGATGAGATAATGGATTTATTTAATTAAATTATTTAATCTTAAAGTTCCACTACATAAATTTATTCTAAAACTTATGTAGTGGAGCTCTAAAGCTTATGTAAATAGAATTTGATATTATATTCACTAAAATAGATATTATCAATACATAATAAATACACTAACTATTCTTTTAAAAATTTTTTTGCTACATTTGAAAAATTTAGTCCATTTGATAAAATTGCAGGATGACCACCTTCATCAAACAAGTGCATTTTACCATTTTTAATTTTTTCAATAAGCCCTAAAAACAAATTTTCATAAAAGTCATAAGTTACAAATTCATCTTTTCTACTACCAGTTAAAAGTACCTCTGATTGAATAGTCTCTAGCGGTTTATGAAAAAATTTTTTTATAGTTTTATAGTGTTCAAGAATAGCTTCTGTATCATTATCCACAACTTTTTCCCAGTTTTCTCCTTGATTATAAATATAAAAAGCTTTTGCACCATCATCTTGTTTCGATGCTTCACGCTCTATTTTCACATTTTGCACAAATGACTCTAGAGGAACTTCTCCTTCAAAACTATCTGCAATTACCTTATTCACTAAATCAGGTCTTTCAAGTGCAACATTTAGTGCAACAAGAGCTCCTCCACTACTACCAATTATGTTTACTTTTTTATAATTCATTTTTTCTAAAAAACATATCACTTGCATAGCCTCATCAAACCATAAGTCAGCAGAAAACTTATCAACCATTTGAGATTTTCCATGACCTACAAAATCAATTAATATTACTTTATATTCATCTTTATAAAAATCGATTATATCGTTAAACATCTTAGAAGAGGCTGTATTCCCATGTAAAAAAAGTAATGGTGTACCATCTCCAATTTCATTATAGTAGCACTGTTTGTTATTATAGTTAAAATATGCCATATATTCCCCCCTTTAATATTTCTATAATATATATTTATTACTTATATTTAAAATAACTATTATCATTATTAAGGATAGTATAATTCAAAATATAGATAAAATCAATAATCCCTTTATTTTATTTGTTGTTTATTTAATTTATTCCAATTTAACTTCTATAAAATTTCTTTTTTGTGCGAAAATGTTCCTTCCATTTACAACAATCATTCAAATGAATTCTTTGTGTACTTCGCTTAGTCCGTTTCCGAAATATTTCATATAACACCTCTTAATTAAATTCTTTTTCCTATTAATTTTATTTTATCTAAACAAATAATAAGTTCTTTCTCATTTTTATAAAGATATAAAACTAATTCACTTGATTATACTTAGTTAATAGCAATAATTAAATTATCGTATATCTCTTTTCACCTTAGCCATCTTTTTCTTTATAGGTATCTCCTTATATTTTTTTAATATCAAATCTCCCTTATAATTTAATATATCTACATATGAACATAAATCTTGAACTTCAATTACACCTATATCATCATTAGTGATACCTTTTATATTACTAAATGCTCCAACTACATCTAAGACTCTTATTTTCTTCTTTTTACCAGCATTTAAATATAATTTAACAACTTCACTTTCTGTATTTGGTTTTATCTCTTTACTTTTGTAAGAATTTTTATCAGCTTTTTTTCTCTTTGATACTTTTTTTAGGATTGCTTTTGAATGTTCTTCAAATAAAACTTTGCCCTGCGTAATTCTACTTTGTTCTATATCTTTTAATTCATTTATTTTATATCCTATATACATTTCTATACTCTCTATATATTTTTCATCCTTTTCAGTTACTATAGTAATAGCCTTTCCACTATTTCCTTTTCTTCCAGTTCTACCTATTCTATGTATATAGTTTTCTTTGTCTTGTGGCACATCATAATTTATTACTAAAGAAATATCATCAATATGTATTCCTCTCGATGCTACATCACTACTAACTAATACATTAAACTTTTGATTTTTAAAATCCTTAATCACAAAAATTCTTCTTTCTTGCGATAAATCTGCATGTAACTCTCTTATCAAAAAACCTTCTTTACTCATTTTATTATATAATTTAGATACTTTTTCTTTAGTATTACAAAATATTATTACACTTTTTGGATTTTCGCTGTATATTAATTCTTTTAAAATGATATACTTCTCTCTTTCATTTGCCTTGATTATTTTGTCATCTATTTGTCTTGTTCTTTGATTGGTATTACTTTCATTTTCCTTTATATTTATAACACTGTAATCTGGCATATATTTTTCACATACATATTTTATCTCTTCACCTATTGTAGCTGAGAAAAGACCTACTATCTTCTCTTTAGGTAGATTTGTTAATATATTTTCCATTTGTTCAACAAATCCTTTATTAAACATTTTATCAGCCTCATCTATTACTAAATATTTTATGTTTTCCAACTTAACAGTACCTTTATTTATATGGTCAATTATTCTACCTGGAGTAGCTACAACAATATGAACCCTTTGCTTTAACTCAGCTATTTGTTCTTTTATAGATTGTTTGCCAAATATAGCACTACATCTCACCTTTTTTAGCCTTCCTATATTTGATACCTCATCTTTTACTTGCAAAGCTAATTCTCTTGTTGGAACTACTATAAGAGCTTGAATATTATTGCACTCTACATCTATATTCTCACATATAGGTATTGCAAAACTTGCTGTTTTTCCACTTCCTGTATTTGACTTCACTGCTATGTTTTGACCATCCAACAATTTTGGAATAACTTCTACTTGTACTCTAGAAGGTATATTATATTCTAAACTCTTTAATGACTTAAGTATCTTTTCATTTAATTTAAAACTTTCAAATGTATATTTCATATATTCCCACCTTGTTATATTTATCTTGTTTCTTATATTTTTCTACATTATATTATTATAATACAAAGTTGTGATATTTTTATATTATTTATTAGATTGAAGATAAAAATAGATATTATACAAAGCTATAGTTTAACACCAAATCAATTAAATTTTTACATTTAAATACCCCTTGAAAATACTGATAAATCAATATTTTCAAGGGGTATTTCTTGTTGATAACTAAACTAATATATCTTTTGTAAGTTTAAATTATACTAATATATTGTATTTTAGTTTGTATCTAAGATTAAAAGGTATTAATCAACACCTAAATCACCGTAATCTCACATATTTATATCTTTATTCAATATACCTTCTGTAATCAATCGTGCTATATAATCATAACCTGCTTCATCTGCTTTGTTACAATCATCCACATTATCACAGAAAAAACTTTCAATCTGTATTGCAACTGGATTTGTATTTCTCAATATATATAAATTTTCTCTTTTTTTAGCTCCTCTATTTTTAAATAATTCTCCAAGTCTATTAGATACTCTTTTAGCATATTCTAAACCTTCATTACCATAATAAAGCACTTCTGTACCAGATTTTGTTCCGTCACCTTTATTTAAATGTAGCTCTACTAACAAATCGTATTTACCACTATTTACCTTTGGAACTCTATAGAAAAACTCTTCTCTCTCTGACATAAAATGTCTTTCTGGGCAAATTATTACATCTACTGTATTACCTTGACTTATAAGCATCTCAGCTAATATAGGAGCTAATTTTTTGTTATAATTATATTCATCAACTATACCATTTACACCTGTACTTTTACCACCTTTTAGTATACTATGACCTACTGTTATGCATATTTTCATTTACTTTTTTCACCCTCTTTTAAGCCATTTTTTATATAATAGTAATATAATTTTAAAGTTATTACTAATAATAATATATTAATTGGAGAAGGCAAAAGTTCTCTGTGATTATCATTTTTTCAACATATTTGTCTTATTTTATCGTAAATCTATACATTTGAAATATTATATTACACATAATACTTATCATTATTTAAAACTAACAATTTCTATTAATCATTTGCATCTATAAGACATATGATAATATCTTTCTTCCTTTAATCAAAGACTAATGCAACAAATTCAAATTTTAGGTTTGAATAATTAATAATACAATAATAGTGATGTATTTATAAATAATTCATCTGGATTCAATTCATTTATTGATGTATGTTCAATTTTTATATTTATCTCTTTCATATCTTCATAAACAATTCCAACTGGTGAACAAATTAAACAAGAAAATCCAAAAGTTTTCATTATCTTTTTGATTTTATTGTCACTAAAACTTATTTGTTTTCTATAATCACTTATATTTTCATTATTATTTTGTACATCATTGTTATAATAATCATCTTCTTGAATATTATTAGATTTTTTTACCATTTTAAATCTACTCCGATTTTTATAACTATAGTCCATTTCAAACTCTATACTTCCAAAAACTATTAAATCACATAGTTTCGTATCTTTGCCTTTATTTATAGAGTTTTTCATAATTTTAACATCAAATACTTTACTATTTATATTTACTTTTAATATTTCCTTTAAATTTTTAGGTGCCTTTAAAGTATTACTTATATTTAACTGCTTAAAAACAGTTTTATTTATACTCGTATAGACTTTATTGCTTTCTACTGATATTCTTGTTGGAAATTTTTCTAAATCATACTTATAGTAATAGTATATATTGGCATTATTCTTTATAACTCTATATGACGAATTTGGCAAAACCACACTTTTAAAAGATATTATTTTTTTGCAACTTGCATCTATTCTTCCTATGTAAAAACCTTGTTTTGGGTCTAATCCACACTTTATAATACCATTAACTTTTACAGTATTATTTATAAACTCTATATATTTAGAAATATAGTCTTTGAAAAATATATTTCCAGTTTTATACCTACTCATATTTGTAACAATAACAGTATAGGTCAAAATATCAAATACAGATGCACATTTTTTATCAACATATTTTTCTACTTTTAAAATACTTCCACTTACATCATTTGAAAAGACATCATTAAAAGTAGTTTTCGCTATTCTCATTGCATCCACCTTTCTATAATTTAAAGATTACTCTCTTTTAGAATTATTTTCATAACTTATAATTGCAGTCACACTAATAAATAAATTATTATAATCTAAAATAGACGTTGTCATGTCTTGTATAAAATACTTTAAATTAATTTTATCTTTATTTTCTGTCTTTCTAGGCATTTGTATAAATGTGCTAAATGGTATTTTCAATTTAAGTATATTTTTTTTGTTAGAATTTTTATTTCTCTTATTACCTACATAATCTAGTATTACATCAGTATCTATATCGCCAACTAAAATCAACTTCTTTCCTGTCATTTGCTCATCTTCTAATGATGCACATTGCATAGTATCAATAAGACTTATATTATGAACATTCATATTGCAAACAGATGCATCTAATGAATTTATTACATATTTTTTAGAAGCTAATTTAAAATTTTTATATGTATTAAACTGAGATAAATAAAAAGTATTTTCTAGTCTTTCACATCTTTCAAAATTATAGATTACCTTATTATTTTCATACATAATCACATCAATCTCCCTATATCTATATATTAATACTATTCATAAAAACTACTTCAAATTACCATTTTTAATTATTCACTATCTAGTTGCTGCTCATTTTAAGACATCATAATTTTTGACATGCATTAATTTCTATTTGACAGTAAAAATCTATCTTGGCATTTTTCATTTTATATACCCATTGACTTTTTTTATATAATTGATTATAATTTTTATAGACTGACGGTCAGTCATAAAAAAAGAGAGGTGTTCTATAAATGCAAAATTTAGATAAAATAAATAATTCTTTTAACAAAAACTTTAACCTTATGATATTTGGTCAAATTATATCTATACTGGGTTCATCATTATTAAGATTTGGTCTTTCTACTTATATTTTAGACATAACAGGGCGTGCAGATATTTTTGCAACTTTATATGCAATCTCAAATATCCCCCTTCTATTGTCTCCAATTGGCGGTGCAATAGCTGACATATTCAATCGTAGAAATCTAATGGTTATATTTGATTTTATGAGTTCTATAATTATTCTCACTTTTATCTGTCTTTTTTCTACTCTAAATAATTCTATTGTATTAATTGGTATTGTTATGATAAGCCTATCTATTATTAGTTGTATGTATCAACCTACTGTACAGGCAAGTATACCTTTAATAGTAAATGAAAAAGATTTAGAACAAGCCAATGGAATTGTAAATGGAATAGGTGCACTCTCAAGTATGTTTGCTCCTGTACTTGGAGGTATTTTATATGGTCTTATTGGAATTAAAATGCTTCTTATTATAAGTTGTATTGCTTTTTTTTTATCAGCAGTAATGGAAATGTTTATTTATATACCTTTTAACAAAAGAGAATTTAATGGAGACATAATAATGACCATAGTTAGTGACATGAAAAAAGGCTTCTCTTATGTTATAAAGCAACCTTATATTAATAAAGCTATGATTCTAGCAGCTTCTTTAAATTTATTTTTAACTCCATTCTTACTTGTAGGAATACAATACATTTTACGTATAACAATGCATAGTAGTAATAATATGTATGGCATAGGGATAGGAATTATTGAATTTAGTAGTGTTTTAGGTGCACTTTCAATAGGTCTGTTTGCTAAAAAAATGAAAATGAATACACTATATCGCTGGTTAATGCTAATTAGTATTTTGATGATACCAATGGCCATTTCTATTTCACCTTCAATGCTTAGACTAGGATATTATCCATCTTTTATATTACTATTTATTTGTGTTATACCTATAGCCATGTCTATGACAATTATTACTATATTCGTTTTAACTATTGTTCAAAAACAAACACCTAATGAATTATTGGGGAAAGTAATGGCTACTATTACAGCTGTATCACAGTGTGTTGCTCCAGTTGGTCAAATTATGCATGGAAAATTATTTGAAGTTTTCAGTTCTAAAGTTTATATACCTATAGTATGTATGTTCATAATTATGCTATCAATTTCAATCCTTGCTAAATATCTGTATAAGAATGAATCAAAAGCATAAAATATAAAAGAATAAAAAAACATTTAATTGTTTTATAAAAAGCAACAGATAAATAAAGTATGACACATTATTATTTGTTGCTTTATTCATTAGAACTATTTTTATTAAATATACAATTATACTTCTATGTCTTCAACTTTTGAGATAAGCCATAAATACGAAAGACTAGCTAACACTGCTGCTACTATCCAGACAGTAATAAAAGGAATATATGTGTGAATCATAGTTGTTACAATGTTTGATAACCTCTTGATTATCAAATACTTTTACCAAATCTTGAACTTTAATGATTGTATTTATCTTCTTTAATATTTTCCTTTCTCTATGAATCAGTCTTTGTTTTTAGTGTTTATTAAACCTTTCAAATTTGATTCTTTCATAAAATAATATCACTTTAAATAGACAATATAGTATCTTATTCAAAAATACTATCTTCAATTTAAAAAGTCAATATATTGTCTAAAATAAATTTTATATTTATTGAAAGGTACAATGGGTATGGTATATATTGAAATAATTCAGATATTTAATATTACTTGGGCAAGGTTTTCAATATTAAAAATAATATAAAAATAGTGACTATCTTAATTATTAAAATTAATACAGTCACTATTTTGTATAGTCTAATTAAATATCATTTTATTTTATATGTGAGTTTAATATAATTTATTTTAATTAAATCTATTGTTCTGGTTTATAAATAACTTTCTTATTATTATCATATATTACCAAAGAATTTGATTTTACAATTTCATTTTTATACTTAACATCTTTTTCAGAGAAATTAGCCACTACTTTTAAATCATCTCCATATTTAGTCATTTGAACTAGTCTATCATCAGAAATAAACTTAAAATCTGTCATTTCTCTTTTAATAGCCTTTTTATTAAACTCTGACCATACTTTATCGTGAGAAATTATTTCTCCTTTATGTTTTTCCCATTCAGTTCTATCTATATAATACATAGGTGGTGTATTATATAGTACTTCTTTCATCATTCTACTTCCAACTTCTCCCTTAATTTTGAGAGTTCCCCATAGCCATTGATGAGAAGATACAACAGAATCATTATAAACTAATCTAAATAAGGGTAAAGAATAAGTTGGGTCTATAAATATTTTTTTATATTTTTCTTTTACAGGTATCTGTTTTGAAAAGACTTCTGGTACTCCTCCTGTTGGAGAATAGTATCTACCAACATAATATTCACTTTCTTTGTTCTTACTCATATCTTTATCTACCCAAGCAAATGCTGGTGTCTCAAGCCCATGTGCAAATGCTATAGTACTACTTGAAAAGTCATTTCCTCCTTCTGAACCTATAACCATATTAGCATTATCTCTTATATATGACATTCTTTCAAGTCTAGCCTTTAAATCTTGTGACTGTGTTGTTATATGATTTGGAGAATAATCATCATATATTTCTCCTGTAGCATCACAGTCTATAAACCAAGAATTAAATTCATATCCTTCATCCAATATACTTTGTACTCTATCTTTTACACTTGGTAAAGATAATGTAGGATTTAGCTTTCTTCCTTCTCCTTGAAATCCAGTTTCTTTTTCACCTTTTTTATTTTCTATAGTAGCATTTTCATATAGTGACTTATCTTTAAATGATGCTGTACTCCATTTTTCTTCTCCTGGCTTGTGTATAGAATGGTATGAATCATATGGTCCTACAAGATAACCTAAATCATTAGCTCTTTTAACCATTTCTAGAGAGATATAACCTTCCTCCATATCATCAAATCCTATCCAAGCATTTTTAATACTAGATTTATTTATATCATTAATCACATCAACAGTATTATATTTTGCCCATGTAGCAACATCATTCACAGCATATCCTAATTTTGATTTTAATAACTTCTTGTTAAACTCTATAAGCTCTACCCTACTTAATTTAGATACATCTTTATCCAATACTTTTTTTATCTCTTTATCCTTGCTTTCAAAAACTTTTTCATTATAAAAAGTATTCATCTGCATAACTTCATTAAATGCTTGTACTATTTGATTCTTTTGATATTTATCTATATAATCTTGAGTTTTTATTTGATTTATTACTTTTAAAAATTCACTATCGCCAGACTTCATACTTAAAAGCTCTTTTATCCAATTAGTCAAATTATCTGATAAGTTTTCTTTTAATTTATTCCATTTAATGTCATTTATTGTGATTATAGATTTATCTCCAAAATAAATCTGTGGCGCTCCATAAAGTTTTTTAATATTTTTATTTTCCTTAGATTTTTCTTCTAATGTTTTAAACTCTCCTTTATCAACTATATATTTTTTATAAGTTTTTGCTACATCTGTAATATTCTTATTAGTCAAATATATCTTAAACCCATACTCTTTATTTTTATTGATACTTGGATATTCATGTTTAAATGTAAAATTAATCTTATCTTTAGAACTAAATTCAATTATATTATTAAATTCATTTTCAATAATGTAAAGTACAGAATATTTTTCCTTGTTTACTGCGAAGAATTGCATTGAAAAAGATTCTATAACACTATAAGTTGACTTATTTAGGTACTCCTTCCAATCCTTATCATTACTTGGTATAAACTTCCCCTCATAAAGTGGTAGTACATAGCTTTCACCTTCAACTTTAGGCCAATTGAAACTCGTTTCTTTTTCTGAATTAGATTTAATATTTACATCTAAATAGCTGTCCTCTTTTTTTATATTTATGTCTATATTTTCATCAGGATATGTCCATGATGCTTCTGTCTTCGTCTTTTTAAAATTTGATACTTTCCTTTCTTTTGATGGTTCAGATATCTTTTCTTTTGAACCATCAGATTCAACTGATACCTCAAATGTTTCAGGTTTCACCTCAAAACTAAAATCTAAATTTTTAACACTATTAATGGATGCTGTGTTTTTAGTCACCTCACCACTACTGCATCCACAAATAGTAGTTACAACAACCATACAACCTATAAATATCGAGACTATTTTTTTCATAAAAGCCACCTCCTCGATAAATATATCATCCTTGTGTTACGTCGAAGTTACATTTCACTTTGAATTTCACTATCTATTAATTGAAGATTATATTGTTGAATTAGTTCTATCAGACGCATTGCATATATATTATTTCCATTTTCATCCTTTGCAGTACTATAACCTGCTTTTTCTAATGCCTTAGCTTGATATATATACGTTTTTGCATCAAATACACCATTAGTTCTATATCTTTTATTTGTGGCTAAAAACTTTGCATGGTCTTTTATAGATTCATTTTTATCATCATATATTCTAAATTTATCATCTATAATTGTGTCTAAATGTTCTTTTGTTTCTAAAGTTACTGACCTACCTTTCCAAGAAGCATCAGCCTTTATACCAAATAGATTATTATATTGTTTTGCTAAAGTTGACTTGCCCCAACTAGATTCTATTATAGCTTGTGCAATAGTTATAGATGGAAGTATTTTATAATCCTTATAATTTTGTATAGCTTCTGTTTTAATTTCGTTGATAAACTTCATATATTGTGTGTCAGATTTTAACCTTTCTGGTTTTATACCATAATACTTAAGGTCGTCTATATAATTATCAACCAATTTTTTTTGTTTATTATTAAATTCTAAATCATCCAAAACATTACTTAACTTATTTACTTTATCATTTTTAGAAAAACTCTTAACAAATAAATCTGATACTTCTTGTATTTGTGAATCTTTAACATTTTTCAAGTTATTTTTATTTAACACAGCAACAATGGAAGCTACATACTTCCAGTTAACTTGTACATTATTTTCACTTGCTAAATCAGCATATTTTATATACTTACTGACATTTATATCATCCTTATTTATATCTCTAGATGAATATTCCTTCACTAATACACCTATAAAAACTGATATTATCAGTATTATAACAATGAATTTTTTATTCTTCATAAATATTGTCCTCCCTTATATTATCTGCTGAATACAATATATCTTACTTTTGTGACATATTCTTTACGAAATTCTGAAGATTTTATGAAGATTTATGAAATATATTTAATTAAAAGCACGATTATTGTTATAACATATAGTTTTCTATTAAACAAAAAATAGTTAAAATAAATTCATAATTAGATAAACTTATTTTAACTATTTACATAATAAAAATATTATTTAAATCTATTTTTATCAATTTTTATATATTTTTCTAATATATATTTTTTTCCATATACAATAATTTTTATTGGTTTGCCTTTTAAATTTTCTATTTTAATTAAATCACTACATACATCTACATTAATAATATTATCTCTATAATTTATATTGAAAGAATAATTTTTCCACTCTTTAGGCAACTTAGGGTCAAAAGACAGTGTTTCATCCCATGTTCTCATACCTGCAAATCCATGTACAATGGAAAGCCATGAACCAGACATTGAAGTTATATGAAGTCCATCATTTGTATCATTATTGTAATTATCTAGGTCAAGCCTAGCTGTTCTTGAGTATAGTTCATAGGCTTTTTCTAGGTTATCTATTTCAGAAGCAATAATAGAATATATACTAGAAGATAAAGAAGATTCATGGACAGTATATTTTTCATAGAAGTCAAAATTTCTCTTTTTCTCTTCTTTAGTAAATTTATTTCCAAAATAGTAAATTCCCTGTAATACGTCTGCTTGTTTTATAAAACACGACCTAAGAATCTTATCCCAAGACCAATTTTGATTAAGAGGAAGATTTTCTTTTGATAAATCCTTTACTTCTATAAATTCTTTGTCTAAAAAATTATCGTTTTGAATTATTATTTGTAATTCCTCATCATATGGCAGATACATTTTCTTTGATATTATTCTCCAGAATTCAATTTCTTCCCTAGTCACATTATTTCTGTCAATACATTCATTATACTCTTTGTCTAATCGTAAAATATTTTCTACAGCATAATCTAAGCACCATTTAGCTATATAGTTAGTATACCAATTATTATTGATATTGTTTTCAAATTCATTTGGCCCTGTAACTCCATGTATCATATACAAATCTTTTTTTGTAGATAAATGTACTCTACTTGCCCAAAATCTAGCTATTTCTATTATTACATCTATTCCTTTTTCTTTTATGTATTCAAAGTCACCTGTATAATTTGTATAGTTATATATTGCATATACTATACTTCCATTTCGGTGGATTTCTTCAAATGTTATCTCCCACTCATTATGACATTCTACTCCGTCAAAAGTAACCATTGGATATAAAGCACCTTTAAGTCCTAGTTTTTTTGCATTATCCTTCGCCTGTTCTAACTGATTGTACCTATACTCCAAAAGATTTCTAGTTACTTTCTTATCTGCTACACCTAGATACACTGGAACACAAAACGCTTCTGTATCCCAATAGGTAGCACCTCCATACTTTTCTCCAGTAAATCCTTTTGGGCCTATATTTAATCGTGAATCTTCTCCATAATATGTTGAAAACAATTGAAATAAATTATATCGTATTCCTTGTTGACTGATTTTATCTCCTTTTATTTTTACATCTGCACTTTCCCATCTTTTATTCCATAGCTTTGTGTGTTCATTTAATATATCATCATAATCTTTAGATAGCTCTCTATTTAAAATATCTTCACATTTTCTTAATAACTCACTTTCATTATAATCTCTAGTTGAAGTTATGGATACATATTTTTCTATATTTACGACCTCATTTTTTAGAACATCCATTGTTATTGAATTATCACAGTAATTATAATCACTTTTATGAGATATAGATTGTACTTTACCACTTGCCTTAATATGCATCATTGCACCCACAGTGAATACAGGTGTATTAAATGTATTTTCCTTTGTTCGTGAAAGTATACTCCCTTTATATTCTAAAGAATTTGAAGAAATTCCATTCCAAAACTCTTCCTCATAATTTGAATCTTCATTTTTTATATTTGAATCTAAATATGGTATAAATTTTACTTTAGAATCAAAATTTAATGCTTTTATACTGTATTTAATTACTGCTAACTCCTTAACAGATATACTTAAAAATCTAGTGACATTAGCTTCAAATTTTTTATCATTTATATTTACAATAAATCTACGATTTAAAATACCATTTTTCATATCTAATTCTCTATAAAAATCTTCAATTTTACATTTTGCTAAATCTAATTCTACATCATCAATGAAAACTCTTATACCTATATAGTTGACTGAATTAGGAATTTTACCAAAGTATTCTGGATATCCATTTTTCCACCATCCAACACGAGTTTTATCTGGAAACCATACTCCAGCTATATAAGACCCCCTATGTGTATCTCCACTATAATTTTCCTCATAGTTTCCTCTCATACCCATATAACCATTACCTATACTCATTATGGATTCTGCTAATCTATTTTCTTTGATTTCAATATTATCTTGTATAATCTTCCATTCATCTATATTATCAAATAAACATTTCATATAATTCTCCTAACTATATATTCATTATACTTTTCTTGTATATATTTAAAATTTAATTGGCTTGTTGAATCTACAACTAAATTTGCTTTTTTTAAATTATCATAATTTCCAACACCAACAGAAAACATATTGGCTGAGTTTATAGCATCTATCCCTGCACTTGCGTCTTCTATACCTATACAATTTTGTGGATTTACATCAAGCCCTTTCGCTGACATAAGAAATATATCTGGATGTGGTTTGCTGTTTTTGCATTTTGCTGCGTCAGCTATAAAATCAAATTTATCACTTATGCCCAAATGATTTAATACATTTGTTGCATTCTTACTTGAAGAAGATAGACCTATTTTTATATTATTAGATTTTATATCAATTAACAAGCTTTCTATTCCAGATAAAATATCCTCTGAAGTTATATCATTTATTAGCGATACATAATAATTGTTTTTTTCTTCGGCCATTTCCAATTTTTCTTCTTCTGAAAATAAATCTTTTTTGTTTCCAAATTCTAATATTCTATCTAGTGACTCCATCCTACTTATGCCTTTTAAAGATTCATTAAATTTTGTATCTATATTTATACCAACCTTATGTGCTAGCTTTTTCCAAGCCATATAGTGATAATATGCAGTGTCTGTAATTACGCCATCTAAATCAAATATAAATGCTTCAATCATTCTTATTTCCTCTTTCTACAAGAATTTTTATACTAATAATCAACTTATTTTTTTACCTTATCTCTTGTATTTAAGATACTATTTATAGAATTACTTATTTTAGTTCAGTCTTTAATTCAAAATCTACTTCAATTTTACTTTCTTGCACACCATATTTTTTTATTGTTCTATAAAAATTTGACCACATTCTTCCAGAAAAAGCTTTTAAATAGTTTATATTACAAACAAATTTTCCCTTTTCAATTTCTTTCTTATATAATTGTGGTCCCACTATATATGTTGGAAACATAGCCCATGCTTCTTTTCCCCCGTATTTTTTTGCAAGCTTTGTATAGTTTCCGTTCTTCATAACACACACTATGAATACACATACAAACGGATTTTCTTCAAAATCTATTCCAAAAGAAAAAGATATATAAGAAATACATTTACAACAATTCCAACTAATAAAAATATAACGCCTAAAATTAGATTTACATTACCAGGTTTTACTATAACTATATGTTCTTTATAGTCATTCATCTCTTTCCTTCCCCCTACTTATTCAGTAATTACCTATTTTTTACTGAATAACAAATCATTAGAAGTTTTAACATTTGTTTTTGTGCAAATAAAAATTTTACTTAATAAATTTTACTAAAAATAATTTCTCTATAAAATTATACTGAATTTATTTGTAATGATTAATAATTCTTTATTTAAATAGTATAACAATTTATCATGAAAACCAAAATAAATACATTTTTGTATTATTTTAAAATAATAAACTTGTATTTCTTTAACATTATTTCTTCTTTTAAATCAACTATTTCTTCTTCATATAAATCTTTTACTTTTTTATTTGCTAAATAATCTGGTAATGTTAAAGTTATATCTTTAGATGAGTTATTTATTATTATATAAATGGATTCTTTTTTTAACATAATTGTTCCATTTTCTTTATCTACTAGCATCCATTCATTAGACACAGACCTAAGTTCTCTATTTTCTTTACGAAGTCTAATAATCTTCTTCATAAAATTAAATATATCCTTATTCCATTTTTCTTCATTCCATTCCATACATTTTCTTTGTCCTTCAGATATTGAACTTAGTTCTCCTTCCATCCCAATTTCGTCACCATAATATATACAAGGACTCCCTGATTGTATAAACATAAATAAGTATGCAAGTTTAAATTTATCAACATTACCATTAGCGTAGTTCAATATTCTTGTAGTATCATGACTTCCAAGCAAATTAAAAATAACTTCACTAACTTGTATTGGATAGCTTACCATTATATCATTTATCATATACTTAAATTCTTCAGCGTTTATCTCATTTGTGCAAAAGAATTTTTTCATAGCTTCATACATTAAATAATTCATAACTGAATCAAATTGGTCTCCCATCAACCATGGTAAGCTACCATGCCAAATTTCTCCCAATATATATATGTCTGGTTTTATTTTTTTAACCTCTTCTCTAAACTTTCTCCAAAATACATGGTCCACTTCATTTGAAACATCCAATCTCCATGCATCTATATCGAATTCCTGTATCCAATACTTGCCTACACTCAGTAAATATTCTATTACTTCTGAATTTTCTGTGTTAAGTTTAGGCATATATTTTTCACATCCAAAGGTTTCATAAGGTATGTTTTTTTCATCTATTTGTTCTATTGGAGTATCAATTTTACTCATATCTTTTATATAAAACCACTCTTTGTATCGAGAATTTTCCTTATTTTGAACTACATCTTGCCACTGTTTAGAATAATATCCTATATGATTAAAAACAGCATCCAACATTATTTTTATATTTCTCTTATGTGCTTCTTTTATTAGTTTTTTTAGAGTATCTTTATCTCCCAATGTAGGGTCTATCTCCATATAATCTATAGTATCATATCTATGATTTGTTTTTCCAACTGTAATAGGACAAAAGTAAATTCCATTTATTCCTAAATCACTCAAATAATCTAAGTGTTCTAACACACCTTGTAAATCTCCACCTGTAAAATTGTCTCCTGTTGGAATAGCCCCCCATTCTTCCACTCCTGTTGGGTTTATAGATGGGTCACCATTTGCAAATCTATCTGGAAATATCTGATACCAAATAGTCTCCTTCACCCAATTTGGTACTTTAGGTATATCTATATAGTTTAAATATGGATATCCAAAGAAATTACTTATTTCACATAGTTCTTTTTCATCATTTTCATTTCCTAATTCTACTATTCTTTTTTCTGTAAATAAAATCTTTTCTTCTTGACCTTCTATTATAAAACTATATCTTGAACGTTTATTTAAAGGTTTGCACTTAGCTATCCAATAATCAAATAAATCAGTTTCTACTTCTTTGCTCATTATTATATTTGTTCCACCAGACCAACCAACTCCAGATGCATTCAAATTTCCTCCTCCTGCACCACCCTTATCCCATACATATTGGTCTCCTATTCTCAAAATTACTCTTTTTACTTCATTTTTTTTAGTTCTAAGTCTTATATGTAATGTTTCTCTATCGTAACCATAGGCATAGTTACTCATTGGTATATGTAATATAGCTTCTTTCGTTAAACTACTTTGAGTTGTTCCTTTGATTTGATTACTTAAAGTTATATTCTCTTTATTTTTATTAGACAATTTAAATTTTCCCTCCTTTATAATAATTTATATAATTTAAAGATAGGTTAATATATTTTACTATTATATCACAATAAAAATATATAATAGTAAAATATATTAACAATAACTATTCAATTTAAAATAAACAATCTCATTTAAACTTAATTTCCTTTAGTTATTTTTGTAAAATAAAAACCTCTAGTATTTTTCTAGAGGATACAATATTATAACTATTAACTTTTTGACTATACATTAATTCACTTCAAAACACGCTCTAAGCTATATTGTTAGATTTAACTTTTTCTATGTCAATAAAATCAGTTTCTCTTTCTTTAAATAAAGATACATATTTAAAATCAAGATACTTAAGCATATCATAAGCCACATCAAAATCTTTACATATATCTTCTACTCTATGAGAATCAGAACCTACAGTAACTATGAATCCTCCAAGTTCTTTATATCTTTTTAATATATCTTCATTAGGATGTATAGCATTTAGTCCATATCTATAACCAGAAGTATTTAGCTCTATACCACTCCCATTATTGATTATTGACTTCAAAACCTCATCAATAACATCTTTAAAGTCATTGTATATAACTCTATTATCTGAATATATTCCATACCTAGATATATAATCCAAATGCCCATATATATTGTAATCTCCAAATTCACGATTAGTTTCAAGTATGCTATTAAAATATTTATAATATGCACCTTCTTTGCTCAGCCCTTTAAAGTACTCATTTGATGGAACAGGTATATTATCAATTGTATGAGTTGAACACAATATAAAATCAAAAGGATTAGAATTTATTATTTCTTCTATTTTATTTTTTAGATGTTTTCTATAACCAACTTCAACACCTAGTAATAACTCTATGTCCTTTTTATATTTTTCTTTAAACTTATTAAATACTGGAACATAGTCATTATAATTTATACAAAAACCTCTATCTTCATCATGTTCTAAATGGTCTGTAAAAGTTAAATATCTAACACCAATACTTATAGCCTTTTTTATTGTATCTTCCATTGAATCCTTTCCATCACTTGAAAAATTAGTATGAATATGATTATCTATTAAATTCATATTATCCCTCCCTTTATTTTATCTATCTTAATTATACAACAAGTTTATTGTATGCAATTGTTAAAAGAAAATTATAATGGTTAAATTTTATTTACATATTTATCTTTTTACACAAAAAAGAAGTATCTATGTTTGATTTTAGAAAATCATTAAAGATACCTCCCATTTATTCCATTTATATAGCCTTCAATTTAACTTTTAAAAGTCTTAATTTTGTAATAGAGCTTAGCTGTTATATGTCCAATCATATAAAAAGCTGCATACAGTAAAACATATATATATGCTGAATCGTTTAAAAATATATACATTAATACTATATAAGTTGATAAAGACACAATAAGTGATAAAATCCAACTAATTTTATTTAATGCACAAACTATCCCTTGTATAAAAAAAGAAATTGGAAAAATCAAAACCAGCCCTATTACAAAAATTCCCATAGATTGAATATCTGGAATATTAAATATATCTGTAGCAAAAGTTAAAAATATTAATACCATTATGATTGTAGGAAATATGATACTAAAAATGCTACTCTTTTTCATAATAATCATCCCTTATTTCTTGACTATTTGATAAGCTTAAGTAAGCATATCCTTAAATTAATACTTCAATTACTTTGTTAACTCAATTTCTCTCATCATTCTAACTAAATCTTGTCCATATTGACCTCCAGCCCAATTATTAGATAGACTTTCAACTGTTTTGGCTTTCCCAAATAAAGATTTTTCATGTCTAGGGTCTACTGGATTTGAAAGTGGATAACCATCTTGTCCTGCATATAAGCATAAATGTTGAATTTGAGCTAGTATTCCTTCTTCCCAAGTATCAAATCTTGAATGTGAGTTCTTATCAGTATCAGAACCACCTACAGAAGTCTTAAGTCCACAAGGATTTTTAAATGATGCATCTAATACTCCACCAAAATTACAAAAACCAGTTTCTTTTGCAGATTGAGCTACTGCTAAGACAGGATTCACACCTTCCTGAACAGCAGTATCATATAATATTGGTATTAACTCTATAAATAAATCATTAGCTCTTTTAGATTTAGCCCATTTTAAGCAAGCTTCTAAGCTAGCTGTTGGCTGACCTAATATGCTTGTCTCATTTTTCATAGGTGAGTCACCTTTTGTAGATGAATCACCATTATTTTGTGCAGAAGAAACACACTTATTATACACACTATCACTTATTGAACCTAATCTAGTAATCTTATCTGCTCCTGCTAATATAGACTTATCACTACTTTCAGACACCAATACAATTGGATTTTCCTTAGCAATTGTAGAACCTGTAAGTGCATTTACTAAATCATATCCATCACTTAAATAAAATTCTGATGCATCTGGATAAAATTCTTTTATAACTTTCTTATTTGTGTCATATCTATCTGAACCACCAAGTCTTTTAGCATTAGTTTTGTTAACTAGGCTAGTACTCATAGATATACTTCCACCTACTGCATATGTTTTTACATTACTTGTTGAAAAAGGCACACTCTTTCCATCGGTAAGTACGATAGGCGCTACGTCTCTTACTGACACAGGTGCAGCACTTATAGTATCTGCTTCTCCTTTATATGCATTAGTTAGTATCATTTCATCAACTTTTTTAATACCACTTACCTCTTTAGCAACACTATAACTAGTCTTTATTCTGTCATCTCCGCCCAGTCTAGTTACTTGTGCTCCTGTTTTTTTCAGTTCAGTTTCAACTGACTTACTTATTGATAATTCTTTACCTATTATGTATATTTTTTTAACATTTTTTAATCTTTGTCTTGTTTCATTTGGTATTTTATTTTTTTGTGCAAGTAAAATTGGAGCATCAACAGCACCAGCAAGACCACTCGCTGAAAGACCATCTGCTATAGAATTATCCATATTTACCATGATTGCTGTATCATAACTCTTTTTATCTGCTATTAATCCAGCAGTCTCATATATATTGTTACCTTTAATCGTATCTGATGTTAATGCATTTACATTAGGCACATTTATTAGAAATATAGCTAATGTTAGACCTAATGTTAAAACTCTTCTAATTGTTCTCATATTCTTCCCCCTTGATATATCAAGTTTAATTCAAAAATGACTATAGCATAGTAGTACATCTACGCTATAGTCATTTATTATAATTTAATAATTATATATTTGTTATTATATCATAAATTACAAAAAGTTTCCATAATATTGTATAGATTAAAGGAAAAATTTACATTTTAGTTACAATTTCCCATATTTTACTTCTATTTTATATATATATGGTAACAATTTGTAATAAAAATCAATATTTATATTCTATATTTATTGTACTGCTTTACAAAATGAAATTTTATTGTATACAACAAATAGATTACAGCTTTACATAATCTATTTATTAATAAATCTTTTATCAATATCATTAAGGATGCACCCTGCATCAAGTTTATTATGTTTCAATTTTTTGATTAAGTATTTACTATTTATTTATATGTCAATCTACTTTTCTACCTTTAATTTAATTCTAACATATTTTTTATGTGTTTTATGATATATAATATGATATATTCTAATTAATGATATTTTCAAGTAAAAAAATGTTACTCTATTATAAAGTGATAGTATGCTTGAAAATAAATAAAACACTTAACTTTATTTAAGGAGATTTACGATGAGTAACAAACAAGGTTCTAATATAAAAGATGTAAAAATTAAAAATAAGTTAATAATATTGAAATTACTTTCTACAAATACACCTATGTCCAGAGTTGATTTAGCTAAGTCTACAGGTCTTACTAAAATGACTTTATCAAATCTAGTTACTGAACTTATTAATGAAAACATGATTAGAGAAATAGAGTCATCAACTTTAAATGCACATTCATCAGGTCGTAAACCTATTTTATTGGATATTTCTAATATATCACCTTGTATCTGTGGAATTCTAATAAGAAGAAATATATGTAAGGTAATTATTTCAGATTTGAAAGGTAATATTGTAAAACAACTTTCTGAAACTTACCCTAAATATCTATCAAATGATGTCTTAAAAGATATAATAAAGAGAATGTTTACTAAAATAATGAAAATCAATAATAGAGATATAATTGGAATTGGTATTTCTTCAATAGGTCCAGTAGATAATATAAATGGTACCATACTAAATCCTCCAGACTTTGGAAATGTATCAAACCTAAATATAGTAGATTTTATAAAAGAAATGTCTGATTTTCCAATATTTTTGATAAATGATGCTAATTCGGGTGCATTAGCAGAAAAAATGTATGGTTTAGGTAAGAATATATCAAATTATATATACCTACACATAATGAATGGTATTGGAGCTGGTCTAGTTCTAGAAAATAAACTTCATACTGGTAATCTAGGACAGAGCGGGGAAATAGGACATACATCAATTAATTTTAGTGGACCATTATGTAGTTGTGGTAATAATGGATGTCTAGATTATTACACAAGTGTCAGTAATCTAATTAAAAGAATTGAATCATTGAGCCATATTTATCCCAACTCTCCATTAATTAACTGTAAAGACTTTTCTTTAGTCAAGTTAATAGATGAGGCAAATAATAAAGATGCTCTTTCTATGTTTTTGCTTGATGAATTTTGTACATATGTATCATATGCATTGATTAATACACTTACATTGATTGATTGTAGTTCTATAATAATAGGCTATGACTTTAATATCCCTGGTACATTTATAGAAAATACATTATTAAAAAAATTGACTGCTTCAGCAAGTTTTTCTAAATATAAAAAAATAAGTGTAAGACATTCAAATTTTGGAGCAAATGCACCACTAATCGGCTCTATAGCCATTGTCAGTTATAATTTTTTTAATGGTAGTATAAATTTTTATTAAATATGTAAAATATTTAAACACTTTTATTGAATATTTTTCCATTTAATATTATTATATTTTATAAGAGCATTTAAAATTTGGAGGTATAAAAATGATTTCAGCTAAAATGGAAAAATTACTTAACGAGCAGATTAACCATGAATTATATTCTGCGTATCTTTACCTTTCTATGTCTTCTTACCTTGAAGCAGAAGGACTTAAAGGATTTTCTAATTGGTTTTATGTTCAATATAAAGAAGAGACAGACCATGCTATGTTTTTTTACAAATACTTACATAATGTAGGAGGAAAGGTTCAGCTTGATGCTATCCCAATGCCAGATTCAGACTTTACTTCTGCAATGGATATTCTTGAGCGTACATTGGCTCATGAAAAAAAGGTTACAGCTTTAATAAACAATTTAGCAGCTGTAGCAAACTCTGAGTCAGACTTTAGAACTTCTCAATTCTTACTTTGGTTTATATCTGAACAAGCAGAAGAAGAAACAAATTGTGAAGACAATATAAAACGTGTTAAACTTGCTGGAGAGGGTGGTCTATTCTTTGTTGACCAAGAATTTGCTAATCGTACATACGCAGCTCCAACAAATCCACCTGTGACAATATAATGTTTAAAAATTTTTAATATAATAAATAAGGTGTTTTAATGAAAATCAAGATTGATTCTGCCCATTAAAACACCTTTTATTATTCGTTTTATATGTAGTATTTTATTGTTTATACAGTACTATTTCACAATTAGACTTAAAACTATACTTTAAAATATTTTAACTTTAAATTTGGGGTGACTGAAAATCATACTATTTAATTTATAAAATGTGATTTTCAGCCGGTGCTTTAATCATGGTTGAATACCAAAACTTATAAACTATTTATATTTAACTATTAAGGCGTCTACTGCACATACACCTTTTCCTTTAGGATATACAAACATTGGATTTAAATCTATTTCCTTAACCTCATCCTTATTTTCATAAGCATATTTTCCTAACTTAACCATCATATCTGCAAGAGCATCAATATCGCAAGGTTCACTTCCTCTATATCCATTTAAAAGCTTAAATGATTTTAATTTTTTAAGCATCATGATAGCTTCATCGTGATTTATAGGTAGTGGATATAAAGTAGTATCTTTAAATACTTCTACAAATACGCCTCCTAAACCAACTAGTAACATTGGGCCAAATTGGTCATCATTAGTTATACCAATAATAATTTCTATTCCACTTTCTACCATTTCTTGAACTAGTATACCATCAATCTTAGCATCTGGTTTTTCTTTTTTTACATTGGCTAAAATCTCATTATATGCATCTACTGCCTCATCTCTATTCTTAATCCCTATTTTAACTCCTCCAACATCAGATTTGTGACTTAAGTTTGACAGTTTATTAGAATTATTATTTTGGCCAGCACCATTATGTACAGGAGTAATATTTGCACCATTTGTAATCGGACTTTCCTGGAAAGGTGCTATCTATGCTGTTATAGTTAGTATGATATTGGCATTATTAAATATGGTTGGCATTCTTACTGTCTTTGACAGAATTTTAATTCCTATAATAGATGGTTCTATTACAATATTTATAGTTAGTAAATTTTCAAAAAAAGATTGAAAAGAGAGGTATACACAGTAAATATGTCAAAATCAGAAAAAGGCAAAGAAACAAAAGCTAGTATTATAAGTGCTGCTAGAGAATTATTTTTTGAACAAGGTTATCATAAAACGACAACTAGGCAAATTGCAGAAAGAGCTAATACAAATTTAGGTCTAATAAGTTATTACTTCTCAAGTAAAAGCGAAATAGGAGCTATAATATATGAAGATATAAGAGATGAAATGCATTCTTTAATCTATAACTATCATGAAGAAGGTACTATGATGATGTTCTTTCTTGCTATGAATGCTGACCTTTGTTTTCTTCTAAAAAATGAAGCATATCGGAATTTTTATTTGGATATAGCTTATGAAGAAGCTATTTTAAGCTATCAACGAAATGTAACTGAAATGGTTATGAAAAGATATGTTAATGATAAAGAATCTATAGAACATGATGAGTTAATACTTTCTTGTATTGGTATACTTGCTATGAAACCTGAGATAATTAGGGTTTATATTTCGCACAAGTACGATATATCTTCTCAAGCTGTAATAAAGTATTTTACAAAACAATTTCTCATTAACCTTGGTCATAGCACTGATTTATGCGAAGATATTTTAGAAGAGCTGAGTAAATACTATATAGATATAGTTGATAACTTCACTCCAATAATAACTCGCATAAGAACTTAATAGAATTTTATCGGATTCTTAGAGACTGAAATTTTAAAATCGCAATTGGATTTTAGGTTTTCAGTCTTTACTATATCTAAAGATATTTTAGAGTATTTTTTCTTAATAGTGCAAGTATTCTACACAATCATATCTATAAATTTTTTTATCCATAAATTCCAAAGACGCCATTCATGACCTCCAACACACTCTTCATATGTAATATCTATATTTAAAGACTCTGCATACTTCTTAAATGTCTGATTATTTTTATATAAAAAATCTCTATCACCACAGAATTGATAAATTTTAGGAATATCTTCATTTCTTTCTTTAAGATTCTTAAGTATGTAGAGCAAATTATTCTCACTATTTCTAGCACCTTCTGTTCTTCCAAAATCATGAAATAGGATATCTGCGTTAGTTTCTATTTGTTGATTTTCTAACTCATGAATCATATCAGGTGAACCAGAAAAACTTGCAACTGCTGAAAATTCTTTTGGTTTTGAAAGTGCTAACTTTAAAGCACCATGCCCTCACATAGACATTCCAGCTACAAAGTTATCTTCTCTCTTATCTGATAGAGGAAATATAGCTCTTTACCAATAAAAAGTTCTTTTCCATTTGCTACAGGTAAAACTACAATTACATCAGTTTCTCCTCCTGTATATTTAGATTTAAATTTACATTCTATAAATGCCACAAAAAACACCTCTTCTATAATGATTTTATATCTAAAAAGCACCAAGAGTTTAGCTTTCTCAGTGCTTTAAATATTTCTTAACTTATATATTTTTAACTACAAATAACATCTGTTTTTGGCTACATATAATCGGAAGTATCTGTTGGTAATCCCTTCTTATCCAATTTCTCTTCAACAATATCTTTAATTATAGAATAAATCACAGCAAACATAGGAACTCCTATAACCATTCCAATAAAACCTAATAGCTTTCCTGCAACCAATAATGAGAATAAAATCCAAAATGCAGATATACCAATTGAATCTCCAAGTATTTTAGGTCCTATAATATTTCCATCTATTTGTTGTATTATTAATATAATCAACAATAACCATAATGCTTTTATAGGAGAAACAAACAATACTATTATTGTAGATGGTATTGCTCCAAATAAAGGCCCAAAGAAAGGGATAATATTCGTAATACCAATTATAACTGATATTAATAATGCATATGGCATTTTAACTACTGTAAGTATCACAAATGTTAAAATACCTATAATGAATGAATCTAATATCTTACCGCCTAGAAATCTTCCAAATGTATAGTTACTTCTGTGAGTTAACTCTAAAATTCTAGAAGCTTGTGTTTCTGTAAATAGGGCATAAGTTATTTTTTTACTTAATCCATAAAATTTTTCCTTATCAATTAGTAAGTATACTGAAACAATTAGTCCTAACACAATGTTCCATATACTAGAAGCTACATTCTTTAATATATTTCCTAATATTGGTATTAAATCTGTTACAAATTTTATGATGTATGCAACAAACTCATTCCATTTGTCTACTGCCAAACTAAAGTATTGTTCATCAAGATTTAAATCAATCATTAATTTATCAATAAGCTTAGTTGCATTATTTACATACATAGGTATATCATTTGCTAGTCCAACAATACTCTCAATTACTTGAGGCAATACGAAATACATAAATAAGTAAAGTATCAATGCGGCTGTTGCATATGTTAATAAAAGACCCAATCCTCTTTTTGATTTTTGTTTTAGGTTTTTTAATTTCTCACTTTTTATAAAAACTCTATCTTCATAAAACTTTAAAATAAAATTAAGAAGATATGCAATAGCAAATCCTATTATAAAAGGCTGTAAAGTTGTAAATATAGCATCTAAATTATTAGAAAACACATCAATTTGTGATGATACTAGATAAAATATAATACTAGAAGCAGTTATTATAAATGTATAAATTGCTATCGTTGTGTACTTTGTATTCCAATTAATTTTCATTTTTTCCTCCTTATTTCTATATAATTAAATTTTATCACAAAATCACCACTATTATAACAAATATGCCAAATTAAAATTTTAATTGCATAAAGTATATTCAAAATACAAACTTTTAATTTTATTTATGTTCATTTTTCTACAATATAAGCTACATTATCTTTTTAAGAATCTTAATTAATTTATCATTATATGGCGCATATCTAATAGGAATATCCAAATTTAATTTTTTTAACACACTCTTATAATGTGTAAATGTATCAAATCCAGATTTTCCATGATATGAACCCATACCACTTTCACCAACGCCACCAAATGGCAAGTAATTCGTAGCTATATGCGTAATTGTATCATTTATGCAACATCCCCCTGATGGAATCATTTCTAAAATTTTATCTTCTAGATACTTATTTTTTGTAAAAATATAAACGGCTAATGGATTTGGTCTTTTTATAATTTCTTGTATGACTTCATCCAAATCTTTGTAAGTTAAAATAGGAAATATAGGACCAAATATCTCTTCTTTCATTATATTATCATCCCAATTAGCATTGTCTACTATAGTTGGTTCTATTTTTAATGTTTTACTATTATAACCTCCACCATATACTACTTTATCTGTATCAATAAGAGATACTATTCGCTTAAAATGTCTTTCATTTATGATTTTAGGAAATTGCTCATTATTACATGGATTATCTCCAAAATACTTATTGATATAATTTTTTATTTTTTCTATTAATTCCTCTTTTCTATCTTCATGCACTAAGACATAATCTGGAGCCACACAGGTTTGCCCTGCATTTATTAGTTTTCCCCATGTAAGTCTTTTTGCAGTAAGGTCTATATCTGCATCTTTTAAAATAATACACGGACTTTTTCCTCCAAGCTCTAAAGTTATAGGAGTCAAATAATTTGATGCCGACTTCATAACTATTGTGCCAACATTAGTACTTCCTGTAAAAAATATATAATCAAATCTTTCTAAAAGTAATTTTTCACTTTCTTCCTGATTTCCTTGAACAACTGCAATATATTCTTTTGAAAAGTTATTTTCAATTATGTCATTAATAATATTGGATGTTGATACAGCGTATTCAGAAGGCTTTACTATGATGCAATTTCCTGCTGCCAATGACCAAACTAATGGTATAAGTGCTAATTGAAAGGGGTAATTCCAAGGTGACATTATGAGCGTAACACCATAGGGTTGTGGAATAATCTTAGATATAGATGGAAAATTAACCATACTTGATCTAACTCTTCTTGTCTTACTCCATTTTTTTATATTCTTTATAGCAAAATCTAATTCACTATAAAACATACCTACCTCTGTCATAAAACCTTCAAATTCCGATTTATTTAAATCTTTCTTTAGTGCTAAAAGTATTTTTTCTTCATTTTGTAATACAACTGACTTAAGTTTCTTTAACTGCTCTAAACGAAACGATATATCTCTTGTTTTACCTGTATTATAATATTTTCTTTGCATTTTAACTAACTCTTTTATCTCCATTGTTAGAAATCCTTTCTTTAAGAATTATACCAGTACATTTTTAGAAAAAGATTTAAATTTATCTTAACATTGTTTTTTATATCATAATAAATTCATCTCAATATAACATAAATCTTCCAATAAAAAAAGCCCCCTTATTAAGTATAAGTAAGCTTATAAAATAATTTATTTTAAAATCAACACTTTTTAAAATTATACCCTTATTGAAACAATTAAATTATCCATCTTTAATAATATTATTATTTTATAAATAATGTCTAATAAATTTCTATAGAGTCTAACTTTAGATAATAAATAATTGTAAGTATATACCTCTTAAAGTGCTCTTATATAATCGAGTATTGGGTCTAGATTTTCTTTATTACACCAATCAAAAGCTTCTCCAGACAATAAAGGTGCTTCTATTGGTTTAAGACCTTGACGTTCTTTTTTAGCTATAGATTTTTTAAAAAAGCTACAAAGAGTATAGTCTAGCAAAGACATTTTTGTCTCATCCCATGCCCCACGACAATAAAAACAAGGAACATTATTTAATTCACCCTTAAAGTTTACTTCTTTATAATCTCTTTATTACTTCATCATTATATGGAGTAGCTCCTACACCAAATACTACTAGATTTTTTTTCTGTAATTCTTTATAATTTTTTTTAAAAAAAGAAATTCCTGCTATATTACAAGCATAAAGACCTCCTCCTAAAATAATCGTATCATACTTCAAAACCTTTTCTATATTAATATTCTTAGTTTCAAAAATATCACAAGACAATAATTCTGAAAGCCATTTAGCATACTTCTTTGTTGAACCATATTTACTCTTATAAATCACTACTACATTTTTCATATAAATTGCCCCCTTTTTGATACCATACAAAGTTGATTTGACACTTGCTTACTCTCCAAGGTCATTATTTTCTACATAATTCTTTATATTTTCAATTCCTGTACTTAATTTCATAATTCCAAAAAATAATTGTTCCACTTCTTTCTCTGTAAAATCTTTAAATAAAAGCTGTAATACTTTTTCCTGCATACCTCTTACTTTTTCAGAATACTCTTCCACTTTATCTTTTGTTAGAAGACAAGTAGCTCTTGAATCTTTTTCATTTTGCTCAATTTGTATAAAACCTTTCTTTTCTAAAGCAATAGCCAATTTTTTTACATTTTGTCTTGAACACCCCATTAGTTCTCCAAGTTTAGTTAAGGTAAGAGTTTCATCTACAGACTCTGCAATAGCTAAAAGTAACCATTGTTTCATTGTTAGTTCTGGGTCTAATTTATCACATGTAGTTTGAAGTTTATTTTGCATTACAAATATACTTGCAAATATAGCTTGTTTTCTACTATCATCATCTACCATAAATTTTTTCATTAAAGTTTCTACATCCATTATTATATACCTCTCTTTATCTTAGATTTTAATTTTTTAATAATTTCAAATAGTAACTAGTTACTATATATTATAGTAATTAGTTACTACTATGTCAATAAATTTATTTTTATTATAAATAGCAAAACGGCATAGCTTTATGCCATACCGTTTCACAAAATCATATTTTACAATCATTCTATAAGTTATTATAAAATTATACATTAAATATATTTCAAGTTATAATAACTTTTCAAAACTTACTCTAAAACATACTTTCTATACTTATTATATTCTATATTGCTACATTCCACATCTAAAAGAGTCCCTTCTTCTCTGTATTCTGTATTTATAACACTTGTATTCTCATTAAAATAAGAAGCTACATGACCTTTGTCATATGGAATTAAGAGCTTGCATCTTATATAATCTTTAAATATACTATCACAAATACATTTTATCATTTTATCTATGTTTATATTTTCTTTAACCGAAATAAAGAGACCTTCTTTATCTATACCACCTACAACATTATCTAATAAATCTTCATCAATTAAATCAATTTTATTATATATATGAATTATAGGTATATCATTTGCACCAATTTGTTTTAGAGTATCTTCTGTTACTTTAATATGACTTTTATAGCTTGGATTTGAAATATCAACAACATGTAACAATATATCTGCTTCACATGCTTCTTCTAATGTTGATCTAAATGCTTTTACTAAATCATGTGGTAGATTACTTACAAACCCAACAGTATCATACAATAAAAATTCTTTGTTATTTGCAAGAACTATATTTCTAACAGAAGTTTCTAGTGTGGCAAATAGCATATTCTTCTCAAACACTTTCTTTTCTTCAGAATTCTTAATAATACTCATATACTAAGACAATTCTTTATTACATTGCTTCATCTTCTTCAAATTGAGAATTGTAAAGATTAGCATAGAATCCGCCTTTCTTTAGAAGTTCCTCATGATTTCCTTGTTCAACTATATCTCCATCATTCATAACTAGAATCATATCAGCATCACGTATAGTTGATAATCTATGGGCTATTACAAAACTTGTTCTACCTTCCATAAGATTATCCATAGCTTTTTGAATCAGTACCTCTGTTCTAGTATCGACAGAACTTGTAGCCTCATCTAATATCAAGATTTTAGGGTCAGCTAAAATAGCACGAGCTATAGTCAATAATTGTTTTTGACCTTGAGAAACATTACTTGCTTCTTCATTTAATTTCATCTTATATCCATCTGGTAATGTCTTAATAAATCTATGAACATGTGCAGATTTAGCAGCCTCTATAACTTCTTCATCTGTAGCATTCAACTTACCATATCTTATATTTTCCATAATTGAACTACTAAATAACCATGTATCTTGAAGAACCATACCAAACATTTCTCTAAGCTCGCTACGATTGAAATCTTTAATATTATGACCATCAATCAATATTGAACCACTATTAACATCATAAAACCTCATTAAAAGTTTAACTATTGTAGTTTTTCCCGCTCCTGTAGGTCCAACAATAGCAACTTTTTGACCAGGTTTAACATTTACTGAAAAATCATTTATTATAGTCTTGTTTGGATTATATCCAAAGTTAACATTTTCAAAATCAATTTTGCCTTCTAGGCCATCTATTGAAACTGCATTTTCAACAATTTGGTCTTCCTCTTCCTCTTCTAAAAACTCAAATACTCTTTCAGAAGCTGCTGCTGTTGATTGTAGCAAGTTGGCAACCTGTGCAATCTGAGTCATTGGCTGTGTAAAGTTTCTTACATATTGTATAAATGATTGTATATCCCCAACCTCAATAGTTTTCTTAATTGCAAGCCAACCTCCTAAAATTGATACCATTACATATCCTAAGTTTCCAATAAACATCATAAGTGGTTGCATTATACCTGATAAAAATTGAGATTTCCATGCTGAATTATACAAGCTATCATTTAACTTATCAAATTCTTCAATTACTTCATCTTCACAATTAAATGCTTTTACTATTGTTTGACCACTATAAGTTTCCTCAACTTGACCATTTACATTTCCTAAATATTCTTGTTGATATCTAAAGTATTTTTGTGATTTCTTTACTATTCTTGAAATTACAAACATTGATATTGGTAATATTAAAATTGCTACCAATGTCATAATCCCACTTATAGATAACATCATTATCAAAACACCTATCATAGTTGTTACTGATGTTATAAGCTGTGTCATACTTTGATTTAAACTTTGGCTTAGAGTATCTATATCATTCGTAATTCTTGATAATATTTCACCATGTGTCTTAGTATCAAAATATTTCATTGGCAATCTATCCAATTTTACGGAAATCTCTTTTCTTAAATTATAGGATACTTTTTGAGAAATTCCACTCATTATAAATCCTTGTACAAAAGAGAATAATGCACTTATCAAATAAAGGCAAAGTAAAAATGCTAAGATTTTTCCAATTGCATTGAAATCTATACCTACATTTCCTCCAGAAACCTTACTCACTAATCCTTCAAATATCTTTGTAGTTGCCTTACCTAAAATTTTTGGACCTACTATAGAAAATGATGCACTACCAATAGCAAATACAATTACTAAAATTATTGATATTTTAAATTTAGATAAGTATGCAATTAGTTTTCGCATAGTCCCTTTAAAGTCATTTGCTTTTTGTCCTACTCCCATAGATTTTCCCATAGGACCTCTTCCCATTCTACTCATTAGCTAGCTCCTCCTTTGAAAGTTGTGATAAAGCTATTTGCTCATAAACTTCGCAATTTTTTAGAAGCTCTTTATGTGTTCCTATTCCAACTATTTCTCCTTCATTTAATACAATTATTTGTTCTGCATGTAAGATAGTACTAATTCTTTGTGCAACTATTAGTACAGTACTTTCAGCGGTTTTTGATTTTAAAGCCTTACGAAGAGCTGCATCAGTCTTTAAGTCAAGTGCTGAAAAACTATCATCAAATATATAAACTTCTGGATTTTTTGCTATTGCTCTTGCAATAGAAAGTCTTTGTTTTTGACCTCCAGACACATTTGTTCCACCTTGAGAGATTTCAGTTTTAAAAGCTTCTGGTTTAGAATCAATAAATTCTATGGCTTGAGCTATATCAGCTGCTATTCTCATTTCTTCCTCTGTTGCGTCTTTTCTACCATATTTTAAGTTGGATTCTATAGTACCAGAGAATAATACTCCTTTTTGAGGTACATATCCAATTTTTTCCCTTAAATCATGTTGAGAAACATTTTTTATATTAACTCCATCAAATAATATTTCTCCCTCAGTAACATCAAAGAAACGGGGAATTAAATTTATAAGAGTTGACTTACCGCTACCAGTACTTCCTATAAAAGCAGTTGTCTCTCCTGGTTTTGCTGTAAAAGATATATTTGTTAATATAGGTTCTTCTGCATCTGGGTACATGAATGAAACATTTTTAAATTCAACAAGACCTTTTTTATCTTCTTTAAATTCTTGTGCTTCTGATTTTTCTGGGTCTTTAATACTTATATCTGATACTAATACTTCATCTATACGTGTAGCTGAAACAGACGCTCTTGGAAGCATGATAGATATCATTGATATCATCAAGAATGACATTATTATTTGCATTGTATATTGTATAAACGCCATCATATCTCCAACTTGCATTACTCCAGAATCAACACTATATGCACCCCTCCAAACTATAAGAACTGTGATAAGGTTCATTATAAGCATCATAGCAGGCATCATACATGTCATGACCCTATTTACAAAAAGATTTGTTTTAGTTAGATTTTTATTTGCTTCATCAAATCTTTTTTCTTCATGTTTCTCAGTACTAAAAGCTCTGATAACTGGAATACCAGTAATTATTTCACGACTTACTAAGTTTAACTTATCAACAAGCTTTTGAACTAGTTTAAACTTAGGCATAACTACTGAAAATAACACTACAATTAATGATAAAATAGCAACTACTGCTACTGCTATAATCCATGCCATTGAAGTATTTGTGTTTAAGACCTTTATTACCCCACCTATAGCCATTATAGGTGCATAGAATACTATTCTAAGCAACATAACCATCAACATTTGTATTTGTTGAATATCATTCGTACTACGAGTAATTAACGAAGCTGTAGAAAATTCATTCATTTCAGTATTTGAAAATGACATAACTTTTCTAAATACTCCACTTCTCAGATTTCTACCTACACTTGCTGCTACTCTTGCTGCTAAGAATCCTACTGTTATTGTTGCTACCATACTAATCATAGCTATCCCAAGCATTTTAGCCCCAGTAAATAATATATAATTATTTTGAGTTTTTTCTGTATCAATACCTATTTTCTCATACTCTGACTTTACATATGATACTGAACTTTGTGTTATCATGCTCTCTGGCATACCTTCAAAGCCTTTGCTCATCTCTTTAGTCAATGTATCTAACTTATCTTTTGGCATTGCTGATAACAATTTAAATACATCAATATCTCCACCTTGAGTAGCTTGTGGTGGAAGTTGGCTCATTAGTTGAGCTTTCATCACTTTGACTTCTTTACTATCACCTTCAAGTCCTGATACTATTAAAATAGCTTTCCCAAAAATAGTGTTTAAATCATCTATAGTATCTTTATCTTTAGTATTTAACTCATAAAGAGATTCATCTTTTAGTCCTGGATACTTATCTTTATACTTAGTATAATCCTCCTTATTCAATAAAGTATAATTATCTAGTACTTTATCCTTACTATTTTTATCCATGAATAAAGTAATTTTATCTAATTCTCCCTCTCTAATCACAGATGGAACAGAGTTTTCTACTCCACCTTGTTGTATACCTACATTTACTATATTGGATGTGTATTCTGGTAAAGAAAGGTCACATACCGCTTGAACTACCAATAGACAAACTATTATTGCTATTGATAATGCCGATTTCTTTAAATATTTAATTAATTTAAACATACATTTCTTCCTTTCTGTAATATTAATTAGTCTAATGACATTGAATTGAAAAATATTATTTTAACTTTAAAAGTATTTTTCATCTTCATGTTTATGACACCCTTCTTTTAAATTATCTCGTACTTGCATTAGGAGTCTTCTAAGTACTATTTTTTCCTCTTCACTAAATCCTAAAAAGAATTCTCTTTCTAATTCCTTATTAAATTCCTCAACTTTATTGCATGTTTCTAAGCCTTTATCTGTTAAAAAAATCCTAGATACTCTTTGGTCTTTTTCATCTTGTTTTCTTTCTACAAGTCCAGCTTTTTCCATCCTCTTTATCATAACTGTAGTTGTAGATGCTTTTACTTTTCTTTTATCTGCTAATTCCTTTTGACTTTGCCCATTTTTCATTTTTAGAGAAAAAAGTATTTGTGGCTGACCATGATACAAGCCTAATTTATCAAAATAAAAATGAGTTCTTATAAAATATATTCGCATTAATTGCAAGAAAACATCATTTAATTTTTCTTCAGAATTACTATTCATACTTGCCCTCCTTATTTTTACATTACTTAGTCGGCTAAGTATTATTTTACTATATCGTATACTTTTTTTCAATATATTTATAAAAAATTCATATAAATTTCATTTATTAAATGTTTTTACATCATATAGTTATAATTTTAATAAGTAATAGTAAGATTTTTAATTAGTCAGCTACTTATATTTTTATTGTAAAGCTTCAAATAAACCCTTTCATATCTTTCCAAGCAAAAAAATTGTCCCAAAATAAATTTTGAGACAACACCCTATTTAAGTAGTATATTTCTTATATAATACTATAATATCCTACTTATCTTCATATCCATTTACAACAACATCTAACTTTCCAGTCTCTGGTGATATGATTAGTCCATGTACAATAATCCTATCTGGAATCAAAGGATGTCCTTTTATTAAATAAATACTATCTTTTACAGATTCTTCTGCAGAATCAAATCCATGTAACCATTGTTTTGTATCAATGCCAGCACTACGAAGTGTAAGTATCACATCATTAGATATTCCCCTATCTAAAATTTTACTAAGCAATTTATCTGTATCAACATTACACATACCACATCCATGGTGTCCTACAACTATAACCTCATCTACATCAAATTCATAAATTGCAACTAGAACACTTCTCATAATACTTCCAAAAGGATGCATTATAGTAGCTCCTGCATTTTTTATTAGCTTCACATCTCCATTTTTCAAATTCATAGCCTTAGGCAAAAGTTCAGTTAATCTTGTGTCCATACAAGATAAGACTACTATTTTTTTATTTGGATGTTTTGAAGTCACATATTGTTCATATTCTTTGCTCTCTACAAATGATTTATTATATTCTAATATCTCTTCAAGTTTTCTCATATGTAATCTCACTCTCTTTAAAAATTTTTTTATTATTATATCACTATTGAACTGCAATATATACATATATAATTTAATTTATATTTATTAAGTATTTTTATAAAATTATTACTCTACTGTAAATCTTACATATAACTTATGTTTATAAGTATTTACATATTTATTTTTTTATAATCGAAGCTAGTATTATATATTTTCATTATTTATTTAATTAAATATTTTTTTGAAATCTTATTCAAAAAATTCTCACTTATAATTACTTTTTTATTTCACTTCTATATTATTAGATTTAAAAATATTGACATTACTAATGGAATAATCAAGCTTAAAATACTCATCAAAAAATTTTCTAGATACATTAATTATTCAACACTATGAAATCTAAAATTATTTAAATTTTCAAAATATATTCCATGTATATAATATGTAATTGTAATAAAAAATGCTATAATTAACATATTATTATTTCATTTTATCATTGTAGTATGGGTATGAAATTACGAAAAATATTTGTCTAGTTGAAAATATGATTTATTCGTATTTGTTTATTGTAGATACAGACTATGCAAAATAAATAGTACTTATTTCAGTATATAAACATATATAGTCTACATTTAGACCAAAAAAGCATAAATAGTCTATATAAAACAGCTTAAACTATGAATATAATCTAAGGTGGAGGGATAATAATTGGCAAATATTGGAAAAATAATAGGAGATAGAATAAAAGTCTATAGAACAAAATTAGGATATAGTCAAGAATTTCTTGCAGAAAAGGCAGGTTTACACACAACATATATTGGTCAGATTGAAAGAGCTGAAACAAATACATCTATCAGTATTATAATGAAAATTGCTACTGCTTTAAATATACCACTGGAATTGTTATTTGCAAATATTATTACAGCAGAAGGCATTGATAACTCTATACCTTTAGAATGTTATGAAATGATTAATAAATTAACTAAAAAAGAACAAATTGCAATGTTAGAGTTAATAAAATGTATCATTAAATATAAAGAAATATAAGTGAGGGAAATAGTGAAAATAATGAATTACATAGGTAAAAGACTTAAAGAAGAACGTAAAAAAGCGAATTTAACTTCAAAAGAGTTTGCAAATATGGTTGGAGTATCGCCTTGGTATATAACTCAAATCGAAAGTGGTAAAAAAAATCCAAGTCTTAAAACATTCATAAAATTTGTAAGTGTATTAAATATCTCTGCAGATGTTCTTATAAAAGACATTACTCCCATTGGAAAGACCTATTTAGAAAATGATATAAACGAAGAGTTAAAACGCTTAAATTCAAGAGAGTTAAATCTGATATTACAAATTATAGATACCATAAAAAAGAATAGAATATAATTCTTTATATTTTATATAAACAAAAAGGTTATTTGAAATAAATAACCTTTTTTTGTCTTTTTGTGTTAACATTGTCTTATAGTGCTAATGAGTACTATTAGACCATGTTCTGTGGCCTTATTTTAATATAAAACGATTGGGGATAAGCTATGATTGTGATTGAAGGTAGCGATAAATTTAAGATTGCAAAAGAATATATTGATGTAGAATATACTCTTTTTATCAAAGTAACTTTCAGGTATAAAAAGTTGAAATTTAAAGATAATACTGAATTGAAAAAAATTAAAATGTTTAAATATGAGAATGACTACATACCTAATAAATTAAACCTTTCTTTGAGATATGAGTTTTGTTCTTATAAAAAACAGATACTTAGAGAAACTGTGGACACTTTAAGATTGACAGAAATTTTTTCAAGTGACAATATAGAAGATATTAAATTTATAAAAGATGATACAAAAAAACTAGAAATTAGCATAGAGAAAGTTGTAAAATTTAAACGTCGAAAAAACAGAAATTATGTTTGTTGTTATTGTCCTGATATGTATAAAGACATAAAACTCGACAAGGAATCTATAAATAAAATATATAACAGAAAAATAAAAATTGAAAAAGAAGTTAATATTTTTGAAGATGAAGATGTTCTAATAAACAAAAAAGTATTTAAATTTCCAAAATCTTGGACAAAGAATATGCAAAAATATTGGTTAAACGAAAATAAGTATCCTATATATTCTAGTGTCATTGATGATGATAGGTATAAATGTTGTAACGTACAATATTCAAAAAATAGAGTGATAATCTTATATTACATATATAATTTTTAGAGTACATGATTATAAAAAAGTAAAAAGAATGACAAACATAAATAACACAAATTTTACATCTAAAGGTACATAGTATTAAAATGCACTATAAAAAATAACAAAGTGTAAAATTGCTTATATAGTCTAATATGTTTCTATATCAAAATTTTCACTTTTTCAATATATATCTTCTAATTTAGATAAAATCGTCATTATTGAAACTTACTGTCTATAAATAACAGAAATATTAGCATATTATCTATAATCTAATATTTAATAGTTTTTAATGGCATATTTTAAATATGCCATAGTTGATTTATAAGATTTCCTACAATCCAAGTTCACTATATAACATCAGACAACATCATTTTCTATAATTACTTTCAGAATACATACATTAAATAGTTACTTTTCAGATATCACGTAATTACCTAATTTAAATTTTACTATCTGAAAAGTTTTTTATATTTGATTTATACATCTTAAAGAGTATTCACTTTTCATTAGATATACATAATGTAAAAACATACCAATAAACACTATCCAATATTACTTTTCAGCTTTAATTAAACTAGTTAATACTCTTATGCAATAAATTGAGTGCTGAGTTTAATTCTTTAAATGATATCTGCCCTGGTGCTGAAACATTTTTAGCTGCTCCAAAGGTCAACGCAGAACCAAATATTTCTCCACATAATCGACTTATAACTCCCACTCCTGACATTGACATTGTTACTATTGGTCTATCTGCATAAATTCTAAACATTTCATTTGTAGCTTCAAGTAGCACCAACACATCTTTTTCATTTTGTGGCATAACAGCTATTTTAGGTAAATCTGCCCCTAATTCCTGCATCCTACATAAACGAGATATAATCTCTTCTTTTTTTGGAGTTTTATTAAAATCATGATTAGATATAATTACTTTCACTCCTTTTTTATGAGCAAAATTAACTACTTCCTCTACAATTTCATCTCCTATAAATAACTCTACATCTAATAAATCTATTAAGCCTGTATTGGAAATTTCTTTATTCAAAGTAATATAATAATCTTTTGATATTAATTTTTCTCCCCCTTCTACTATACTTCTAAATGTGAATAATAAAGGTATATTAGATATGTAACTTTTTAATTCATAAAGAGTATTCTTAACTTCTTGAATATTTTCCACATTCTCAAAAAAATCAACTCGCCACTCTATAATATCTAAACATTCTTCTTTTAATTCTTTGACCTCTTTTATAATATCTTCTTTATTTTTTCCGATAATTGGTACACAAATTTTAGGTACACCTTCTCCAATATTAATATTTTTTACTTGCACTATCTTTTTCATATTCCCCTCCATAATTAGAAATCCCATAAGATATTTTCTCTTTTCTTCACAGTACTATTATACAGTAAAAATCCTATACTCTATAACAATACTAACTCAAAAATAATTTATATAAGCATAGTTCTACCATATCTAACATATCATAGTCAAATTACTATTAAAAATTAAGCATCTACTAAACATTAATATTATTCAAATTAAAAATTATTTTATATTAATGTAAATTAAATAGTTGCAAGTTTTATTATCTTGATATATAATCAATTAAAAATATAATTGTTATAAAATACTACATAGTTAAAAGTCTGTTTTTAAATACAAAATATATAGATTATAAATTGAAATATGGATACTATCTAAGGAGTGATTTTGTGAAGAGATGTATTGTAATAGTGGAATAGTCAAAGCACAACATATTACAAAGGAGAGATTTAAACATGACTATTCCAAATTCAAATAAAATATACCCAAGAAGTAATGATTATCAAACTGTGTATCTTAAAAATGTAATCACAAGAGAAAATATAGAAGTTGGAGATTATACAATATATAATGATTTTTATAATGACCCAAGAGATTTTGAGAAAAACAATGTATTATATCATTACCCTATAAACAATGATAAATTAATAATTGGTAAGTTTTGTTCAATAGCATGTAACGCAAAGTTTCTAATGACTAGTGGAAATCACACAATGAAATCACAATCTACATATACTTTTCCTATCTTTTATGAAGAATGGGGACTAGATGTCAATCATATAACTGATGCTTGGGACAATAAAGGAAATATTATAATTGGAAATGATGTATGGATAGGCTATGATGCTATAATTATGTCAGGTGTACATATTGGTGATGGTGCAATTATTGGAACAAGAGCAATAGTTACTAATGATGTCCCACCATATTCTATTGTTGGAGGAATACCTGCAAAGATTATAAAAAAGAGATTTAGTAATGATACAATTTCAAAGTTATTAGAAATTAAATGGTGGGATTGGTCATCAAAAAAAATTCAATCAAACATTCAGCATATTAAATCAGGAAATATTGATAAATTAGTTTAATATTTTGTGATTCTTTATCTTAAACTAGATTTTAATGATTCTCTTTATAAGAGCTTCTTTAAGACTTTAGTATTGTATTTAATATATTCAAAATTAATGCAATACTAAAATCAAAAATAAAAAGTAAAGTAACTTCACACGAAGTTACTTTACTTTTTATTATATATAAAATTATCCCTACAAAATATTTAATTTTTACAAAAACTACAGTCTTCTATATTCTTCTCTTTTTAGTTTTTGGTTACTTAGGTAGTAATCAATCTCATCAATTAGACGTTGTTTATCATCAGGTAATACACCTTTCAAGTTAGCATAATTTGATGCATGATTACTTCTAAATACAATTTTTTCATTGGCATCTATATTCTTTATCATCTCTTTAATTTCTTGTAACACAGCCTTATCTTCTAGTATTGTAAACTCTCCTGCCTTAAGTAAATCGTAAAGTTCAGTATTAGGTTCTACCATTAAACTAAGTACACCTACATAATCTGGTGAAATTGCTCCTAGCATTTTTCCTGTATCAACTGCATGCTGGTGTGTTTTTTTAGTTCCTCCAAGACCTGCTATTACAGTGGCTGATAATTTGATACCACTTTTTTTAACTTTTCTACCAACTTTTATTAATTGTTCACTACTAAATCCTTTTTTTATATCTTCTAATACTTCATTACTTCCACTTTCAAGACCTAGGTAAATCATCTTAACACCAAGTTTTTTTAACTCTTTAAGTTCCTCATCAGATTTTTTCTCTATAGACTTAGGAGAACCATACATAGTAACTCTTTCACATTCTGGAAAGACTTCTTTTATATATAATATTATATCTCTTAGTTTTTCCATTGGTATTATCAATGCATCTCCATCTGCTAAGAATATTCTTTCTACATGTTTATAATGTCTTCTAAATATATCAATTTCATTTTTTATTACTTCTAGTGGCTTTATTTTAAATTTTTTAGATTTGTACATACTACAAAACGTACATTTGTTGTGAGAACACCCAAGTGTGACTTGTATTATAAGACTATAAGCCTCACTTGGTGGTCTATAAAGTGGCATATCATATTCCATATTAAAATCCCCCTTGTAATTAAATCTTCATTCTATTATACTATTAATATTTACTTAAAATAATACTTTATATAATTATAAATTTTAAGTTTTAGTTTAAGATATATCCTTTAAAAATTTAATAATACTATTAGCAGTAATATCAAGTTGTTTTTCTTGACTTATAATAGCATCATTATCTCCACTTTGCTTTCCATAATCTCCAAATTGCGCATGATTTCCTCCTTCAATCTCAACATAAGTTGTATCATCAGGGAGTTTTTGTTTTGATTCTACAAGACTTTTAAAATTGACTACGCCATCTTTACTTCCCCATATGGATATAACTTTTTTTCCTAACAGTTTCAGCTCATCCCCCATTGGATAAGAGGATAAAAATACAACTCCATCAATTAATTTATTATCACGTGCAAAATTTGCTGCTGCAACTCCTCCTAACGAATGACCTCCTATTACCCAATGTTCTATATTGTTGTAAGAATCCATAACTTTCTGTGCTTTATTGGTTCCAAGTATGGCTATATTAAGTGGCATCTTTACAATTACAACCTCATATCCACTTTCTGCTATTTTTCTGGCAAGTGGTGCATAAGATTCTATTTCTACTTTAGCTCCTGGGTAGAAAATTAAACCCTTAGAAACTTTTCTTCCTTTTGGTGTAAATGAAATATTTTCCTTTACTGTTACTTCAACTTTACTATTACTGACTAGAGCTTCTTTTGCTAGTTTTTGAGGTTCATATGTTTTGTTTATCCATATGAAAAAACCAAGCAATATCAATACAAATAGTATACCTATTCCCTTAAATATTTTATTCTTTATGTTAAATTTTTTATTATTATTTTTATCATCTTTGTTTTCAACCTCATCATAAAGTAAAGGTCTCTCAAGTTCCATAGTTATACTAAATGTATCATATTTCTTATTACGCTTTACCTTTACATCTTTACTCATAAATCTAACCCCCATAATATTTGAATACTATTATAGTTTATCCTAAGTAAATTGTTTTTTCAACCAATGAAAAAAATCAATATTTTAACTATTTTCATATAAAATTCATAAACATATGATTTTTGTTTTTTATATAATATTTTCTTTTAATATTCTATAAAAGAAATAGTCATATACTTTATTTTAAATATATGACTATTCTATAGTTTAATATCTAGGCTGCTTCTTTTATTGAAACTCTAGATATATTGCTTATTCTATACATTTCTTTAACACCATTTAAAGTTTGTAACAAATTTAGACAAATTATCTTGTCTCCTAGACTCTTAGTATTTTCAATACTCTCTAAAATTATCATTCTTCCTTCATCATACTTATCTGCATTGTAATTTGAAATATAATCAGTATCTCTCAATATTTTTTCTATATCTTCATCTTCAATCTTATTCTGATTAATATTTATATATAAATTATACATATTACTTATTAGTAATCTCTGATTTTCTAGGAAATCTTCTTGATTTTTATCTTTATATATAGCATTTATCAACATAAGTCTATCTTCAATAAGTGATGGCACTAATAATAAATTCTTTATATAGTAAACGTCAGTCACATTTTCTATAGAATTATTTACTTCATCAATTATATTCTTAACTATTCCTTTATACATGTCTATAACATGTTGATAACCTGTTTTAGCATCATATGGTAATATAAACTTATTTACTATTAATGCAATAATTGCTCCTAATGCCACATATGAAATTCTACTTATAGTTAAAACATTTGGGTCTCCCATAACTACTGCTGAACCAAGAGCTGAAACGGTTACACACATTATTAATTTCCTATAGTCAACTACATAAGAATTTATATATCCTGCTAAAAGAACTATTAACGACCTTAGTGTACTATCTTTTATTATTGAAAATAATACAATAAATATTATAGCTCCTATAAGTGTACCTTCTATTCTTTTTCTAGACCTTTGTATACAATTTTCCGCATAAGGTTGTGTTAATGAAAACACAGTTAACATTATCCATCTCCCATCTTTTAGGTGGAAATAATCCATAATAAAACCAGCTATAGCTGTAGCTAACGCAATCTTTATTGCATAAGAAAATCTTATAGAATTTAAATTAAAGTTTTTCTTGTATATTGATAGTCGTTTAAATTCATGAGGTATCTTTGATTTTCTTTCAGCTCTCTTTTCATCTCTTGATTTTACTTTTTTATAATCTACTAAAAACTCATATAAATTTTCTAACACGCTATAAATTTCTTTTAAATTTATATTTTTAGTATTTTGAGCAATAACATAATCTCTAAATCCTAATATCTCCTTATCAGTTATCGTATCTTTATTTTCTAAACACATCTTAATATAGTTTACTTCTTTAGTTACTACAGCTAAAACATCTACTTTACTATTAATGCTACTTTCTTCTAGAATATGTTTTATATCTTCATCTTCAAATTCCTTACTATCTTTTTTATATCTTTCCAGTATTAAACTTATTCTTTCTAATGAAAATAAAATATTTATTATATCTATACCTTTAATGCTGATATAAAAGTCATCTTTTCTATTATCAAAAATAACCATTTTCAGACTTTTGGATACAGAATTTATTCTATAATTACAGCTATCTATTTTTCTCATATTAGATTTACTTATAGAATTATCATCATTAATAATATTTTTTAAAAGGCTAATTTTTTCTAACAATTCATCACATATAGATATAAGTTCTTTATCTCCAACCTTTTTCATTCTATTTCTATTCATAACAAACTGAGCAACCATTATTATAACTGCACCAACAGCTAAGGCTGATAATCTCATAGGAAATTCACTTACTCCTACAGGTATACTTACCATAAATATATACATTAGACCAAAAGGTACATATACCGCTCTTTTTAGGTCATAACTAAATACATATCCTATTATAAATAATGCTATAAAATTTAATAAAATTCCTAAATACATATTTTGTACTGCAAAAAATGATAGTACTCCCAAAATTATATTTATTGCTAAATACTTTAGTAAATTTTTAATTGGAGAAATAGTTAAATCTCTTTCTAAGAGTGTTAACATAGCTGTTACTATACCTACACCTATAAGTGTGTTTTTACTTCCAAATAGATATATAAATATAGAAATAAATGCTATTATAAAAATAAACAATTTTGTTTTTGATATTACTAGTTTTTTTGTCATCATATCCCCCCTAAAAATTTCAACAAGACCAATTTTATCATATTTATTGCCTTATTCAAAATCAGCTTTTTTACGGTAGGATTCTAATTTTTATGCATGTTTTTCAATATATAGTTCACATTACAACATATTTTATTGTATGTATTCTCTATATAACTTCATAAGCTTCCATATCTTTTTTCTTTCAAATATTTTTTAAAAAAAATAAAAATAACTCTCTCAATAATACTAAAACTGTATTTATTAAGAGAGTTATATAATTTATACAATAAATTTAGTTAAGTTTTTCTTTACCCAATATATAAGTTCCAAGTCCCATAAATAAAGCTCCTCCAACAATATTTCCAAGTGTCACAGCTACTAAATTATAAATAGCTCCTCCAATAGTAACTGTACTTATTGCTGGTGAAAATAATGAAACACTATAAATTGTCATATTTGCTACACTATGCTCAAAACCTGATGTTATAAAAGCAAATAAGCATAAGAATATCATAATTATTTTTGCAGTATCACTATTAGTTCTAAACGAACATAATACCGATACACATACTAAAATATTACATAAAATTCCTCTAAAGAAAAGAGCTGTAAATGGCATAGATGCTTTACTAGCTGCTGTATTTGCAAAAAATTCAGCTACAGGTCCTTTGTCTACTAGACCAGTTCCTACAAATATAAGACCTAAAATCAAAGCTCCGATTAAATTTCCTACCCAACTATATACCCATATTTTAGAGGTATCTTTTATACTTACCCCCTTATTCAACATACCAGCAGACATAACCATATTGTTTCCAGTAAATAATTCTGTTCCTGTCATTATAACCAAACTAAGTGCTATTGCAAATGATAACCCCATTACTATCTTAGTCATAGGTGAACCTGCATCAGTCAAAATTCCTCCAATAGTAAATATCAAAAGTATACCTATACCTACATAAAGTCCTGCAAACGCAGAAGATACCAAATACTTTACTTTGCTCGTGTTCAATAAATTTATCTTATTTATAGCTGCATTAGTTAATTTATCCAAAGTCTCTTTATGCATAATTCCCTCTTCCTTCTATTAGATTTTTAATTTATTTAAACATATGTTTTAATTAATTTATAGATATTTAACTCCACTCCAGTATATATTTTCGTGCATTTTAGTTATTTCTGGAAGTTCAACACCTTCAAGTGCCCATTTTTTAAATTCCATAAATCCTGTTCTATCAATTATATACCCTATATGTTCTTTTCCTCCTGGTGCATCTTTATCTATATACTTTTCTACATATTTGTAAGTATTAAGTATTATCTTTATTATGCTATCCTCATCTGCCCATAAAAGAAAATCTTCTGCTAGTCTAGGATTTTTCTTTCCTGTTCTACCCATTATAGCCAATCTATAGTATTTTTTCTCATCTCTAGTCCATGCATTTGTTGGGCAATTTAGTACACACTCTCCACAGCCTATACACTTATCTCCATCTCTTACTACTTTATTATTTTCTGTCTTTAATGCTCCAACAGATATTTTAGAACATTTTTTTACACATGCTCCACAATTTACACATCTATCTTTTTCATATATAGGTAAAGCCATACCAATAATTCCAAAGTCATTCATTCTAGCTTTTATACAATCATTTGGACATCCAGTTAAAGCTACTTTAAAATGTAAATCATTTGGGAATATAGCTTTTTCTATTCTTTTAGCAAATTCAGTTGTATTATACTGAGCTTTTGGACAGACTTTATTTCCTATACACGCTGCTATATTTCTTGTACCTGCTGCTGGATAACCCGCATTTTTCTCACTTTGATTTATATTCATTTTTTCAATAACAGGTTGTATAATTTTATTTATTTGTTCCATATCTTCCATATCTATTCCCAGTATTTCAAATCCCTGTCTTGTAGTTATGTGTATCTGTCCATTACCGTATTCACTTGCAATTTTAGAAACCACATTTAAACTCTCAGGGTCAATAAGCCCTCCTGGTATTCTAACTCTTAAAGAAGTCTCATATTTTGTTTTTGTAATCCTATAAGCATTTTTCATTACTTTTTTAGTATTTAAATCTCTTATCACAAATTTCGCCCCCTACTGAACCTCCCATGACTAAAGTCACAGGGTTC
>NZ_JAGWCX010000012.1:0-71413 GCF_020657775.1 Clostridioides sp. ZZV14-6345
TGCAATGAAGGAAGATATGTCTGAAATGAAAGAGGAGATAAACACAGTTAAGGAAGATATATCTGAAGTAAAACAAGAAGTAAATACGATGAAAAAAGAAATGAATGGGGTAAAACATGAGATAGGTGTAGTAAAAGAAGATATATCTGAAGTAATGCAAGAAATAACTATAATGAAAGACAATGTTTCTGAAGTGAAATTAGAAATAAACTTTATGCAAAATAAAATAAATAATATTAGTGAAGATATTAGTGGAATTAAAGAAGAGGTAACTATAGCAAACGAAAAATTGTATGGAATTGAAGTTAAAATTGATAGTCTAGAAAGTGAAGAGAAATCAATGAAAGAGAAACAGGTAGAACAGAATAATATTTTAGGAAGTTTATTACATAATTCTGAAATAAATAAAGCCACTCATGATAATATGGAACATAATATAGCATATATAAAAGGTGATACAAACTCTATAAAAGAGGATATAGCTGAAATAAGAAGAGATTTAAATTTAGTAGAGTTAGCTACTAGTAAAAATTGGAGTGATATTGTCAAACTAAAATCAGTCAGATAACATTTTAATAATTTATCATCCACAAAATAAAAATCTTATATAAAAGAACTTATAGTCTTATTACTATTTATTATAAATTTTAGAAATGAAAATAAAAAATTGAGAAAAGACCGTTAAAAAAATATTTTTTGGTCTTTTTTTTGTGTAATTATAATGAGTTTATAAAAAGAAAACTTAAAAATTTAAATGATAAAATGTGATAGAACGCTTGAAATAAGTAAAATTTTATCAATGAAAGCATAAAAATTTTATACTATGCAAATGTATGCAAATATTGGCACTAAAATTGCTCTATAAAAATTATAAATGGTAATATGAATAAAATTTTTACTATACAAATAATATTACTATTTGACTTATAGATATTAATATATATCTATAATATAGATAGAAACTTGTATATTTTATGTTGCAGATACAAATATAGTAAAGGAGAGTACATTGGTACAACTGAGATACATAGCTTATTAAGTTTTTCTGTCTTATGAGAATTATATTATAAAATATTCATAAATATTTTGAGTTTAAATTAAAAAATTATTTTATGCTTAGATTAATTATTATTTAATTAATTTAATAACAAAAACAGTGAAAGAGTAAATAATATTATTTACAGGGGGTAAAGCAAAGTATATTAAATAAATTGTACTTTTAGCCCCGTACATAGAGAAATCTATGTAGGACACAACTTTAAAACCAGTAAATCCTAAAGCCTTGCAACTACAATAAAAGATAGAAAGAAACTTTTATGAATGTGGCGAAAACCAGAAACAATAGCAAGGATGGTATATGGTGAGAGCCTAAGTACTTAAGAATGGACATTTGGTCGCCAAGCCTAGAAATAGGAAGGTCAAACGACTATCTCGAGAGAGAGTACACTATAAGCTATTGATAGTGGAAACGGGTTGCTCTTAGCAGGTAATGCTGAAGATGAAGAAATAGTCTACGCTCATATGAAAGTATGAGGTCACTGTACTTAAAGTGACATCTATAAAGTAGCGTTTATAGGTAAATGTTTAAAACTTAAAAATATAAATACTTATGAAAACTTATAACTTATAATGATTAAGATTGAAAGATTTAAACTGAATTAAATTTATTATAAAAAATTAAAAATTCATAGCTATAATATTCTTATGTTTGTAAAGCACTGTATATAACATATACAAAATGATAGAATAGGTTTATTTGTTAATAATTAAATTTATTGTACATATTATTTAAGTTTAAAAACTTAAATGTATATTGTAGTATAATCAAGATTTATAAACTTCATTTAATTTAATATATTAGATTTTTAAGTATTTATATAATTCAATAAGTTTTATGTAACGGGAGTTTTTATTATGAAAGCAAAAAGTACATCAAAATTTGAATTAGACGGAATACCACCACTAAAGGAGTCAATACCTTTAGGGTTACAACACTTAATGGCGATGGTAATAGGAAGTTGTTTGCCAGCAATATTGGTTGCAAATGCAGCTGGACTTAATCATAAGATGTCAACATTATTGATTCAAGCTGCATTAATTTTTGCAGGATTATCAACTTTATTACAATTATATCCAATACCTCTATTTAAAGGATTTAAATTAGGAGGAGGAATACCAGTTATAATGGGAGCTACAGCTATGTTTATAGGAGCTGGAGTATCTGTTGCAGGTAAATATGGATTACCAGTATTATTTGGTTCTCAAATAATAGCTGGTGTAGTAATAATTATAATTGGCTTTGGACTAAAAAAAATACGATTTATATTTACTCCAGTCGTATCTGGGACAATAGTTGCATGTATGGGTCTTGGACTTTTTCCAATAGCTATAAAAAATTTAGCTGGAGGTATGGGAAATGAAACTTTTGGGCATCCAATTAATTTTGTAGTCGGAATATCTGTATCTCTTATGATATTAGGATTAAACAAGTATGGAAAAGGATTGTTTAAAGATGCATCAATATTAGTCAGCATAATTTTTGGATACATTCTATCATTAATTTTAGGGATAGTAAATTTTTCTTCAATTCAAGAGTTTACTTTGGTTGCACTTCCAAAACCACTTGCTTTTGGGTTAGATATAAAAATTGAAGTTGTAGTAATGTTTTCAATAATATATTTGGTTGAGATAGCTGATATTATGGGTGCTTGTACACTTTCTGCGGTAGGAGGACTTAATAGACAAGTTACAGATGAGGAACTTTCTTCTGCTGTTTTAGGAAATGGAGTCCTTTCTACAATAGGTGCTTTATTTTCTGCAACTCCAATGGGGATGTTTGGTCAAAATTCTGCAATCGTTTCTAATACAAAGGTTATAAGTAAATTTGTACTAGCTATTGGAGGAATTGGACTATTTTTGGCAGGAATATCGCCTTTGCTAGCTAATTTAATTAGAACAATCCCTCCTTGTGTAGTTGGAGGAGCAACACTTGTAATATTTTCAACTCTTACAACATCTGGGTTAAGACTTGTTAGTATGGATGGATTTAATCAAGAAAATAGTATGATACTAGGACTTTCTATGGCATCTGGTATAGGATTCATGGTAGTTCCTCAAGTTCTTGAAAAATTTCCAAAGTTTATAGAAACCTTACTTGCAGATTCAAGTGTAGTTTCAGGAGCGATGGTTGCTATAATAGTTCAGGCTTTGTATATGATTAAATTTTCAAGAAATAAGGATAATAAAATTAAGGATAAAGAGGAATATTTGTAACATACAGAGTGAATATATGTGAATTAAGTTTATAGGTATAAATTAAAAGATATATTTAAAACTTTTAGATTTTAATAAGCTTAACGTTAGGGGGATAAGATGGTTACTATAAAAGAATATTCAGTTCCACAAAGTTTAGAAGAAGCATATAAAATTTTAACTTCTAAAAAAAATAATGTTATTTTAGGTGGATGCGGATTTATAAAATTAAGCAATAAAAATATAGGAACAGCTATAGATTTAAAGGACATAAATCTAAATTATATAAAAGATGATGAAAAAAATATTTTGATAGGTGCAGATACTTCTCTTAGAAGTTTAGAAATCGATAAAACTATTAAAAATTACTGTAGTGGAATACTTTCAAAAGCTATTTCTCATATAGTTGGAGTTCAATTTAGACAAGGTGCTAGAATTGGTGCAAGTGTATTTTCAAAATATGGTTTTTCTGACTTAATCCCAGCACTTTTGGTTGTTGGGGCGAAGGTAAGATTATACAATAAAGGAATATTAGAACTAAATGAGTTTTTAGATAGTGAATCAAGTAAAGATATACTGGTTGAAGTGATACTACCAAAAAAAGATGCAATAGCTGTTTTTGATTCAATAAGAAAGTGTACAGGAGATTTTTCTGTATTAAATTCAGCTATGTTAAAAGAAAATGATACTTACAAAATAGCAATTGGAGCAAGACCTCAAAAAGCTAGATTAGCACTTAAAGCAAGTAGCATATTAAGTAAAGAAAAAGATATAGATAAAGCATCTATTATTGCAAGCAAGGAATTGACTTATGGAAGTAATATGAGAGCTAGTAAGGAGTATAGAATTGATATGGCAAGTGCGCTAGTGAAAAGGATGTATGATGCTATTGAGGGAGGGAATAGATAATGATTAATAAGGGGATAAGAAAGATAGATAGTACAGCAATTGTTACAGGAAAACCTCTATATACTGAAGACCTTATTATGCATAAAGATGTTTTGACGTTAAAATTGCTTAGAAGTTCACATGCACATGCTAAAATAAAGAATATAGATACATCAAAAGCCGAAAAAATTCCAGGAGTTGTGGCTATTTATACGTATAAAGATGTAGCACAAGTAAGATATTGTGTTCCAGGTCAGACAGAGCCAGAAGCATCTCCTTATGATAGAGTTCTGCTTGAAGATACAGTTAGATTTGTTGGGGATGAAGTAGCTTTAGTCGCAGCTGAAGATGAAAAAACAGCACTTAAAGCCTTAAAAATGATAAAGGTAGACTATGAGGTTTTAAAACCTGTATTTAATGCAAGAGAAGCAGAAGGAAATGAAGTTGTTATACATCCAGAAAAAGATATAGTAGAGCCATATCCTTTTGGATTAGATGCGAAAAATAATATAGTATCAAAAGAATTTTTTGAATTTGGTGATGTTGAAGCTAAACTTAAAGAAAGTGATTTTGTTGTTGAATCTTCATATAAAACTCAAAGTCAATCGCATTGTATGATGGAAACTCATAGGTCATACTCATACAAAGATATAAATGATAGAATTGTTGTAGTTTCATCATTACAATCACCACACAATGTAAAGAGAATACTTAGAAAAGTGTTGGGAATTCCATCTTCAAAGATAAGAGTGATAAAGCCTAGAATAGGTGGTGGATTTGGAGGAAAGAATATAGCAGCGACAGATATATTCACTGCATTTGTCACTATGAAAACTGGTAGACCAGCAAAATTTGTATTTACAAGAAACGAAACTTTTGTTGGTTCTAATAGTAGGCATGAAATGTTTTTTGATGTTAGAGTGGGTGCAGATAAAGAAGGAAATTTAAAAGCAATAGAGTTAAAATCATTAAATAATACAGGTGCTTATGGTGGTAATGGAGTTTCTGTTTCTTCAGAATCTGGGCATAATACATTGCCAATATATAATGATATTGATGCTGTTAGATTTGATGCCAGAACTGTATATACTAATAGACTACCAGCAGGAGCACTTAGAGGATATGGTGCCACACAGGGAATATTTGCAATAGATAGTGCTATTGACGAATTAGCAAATAAGATTGGAATGGACCCACTTGAATTTAGGGTTAAAAACATAATAGATAGACATACTAATGGAAAAGCAGCTGAAGAAGAAATATTAAGCTGTGAGTTGAAACAATGTATAGAAAAGGGTAAGAAATTAATTAACTGGGATGATAAATATCCATGTAAAGATATAGGAAATAACAAGGTAAGAGCAGTAGGTATGGCAGTGGCAAATCATGGTTCTGGCATACCACGTGTAGATATGGCAACAGTGACTATACGAATGGATGAAGATGGAACATATAAGTTATTATCTGGTCTTGCTGATTTAGGTCAAGGAGCTGATACAATTCAAGCACAAATTGCTGCTGAAACTTTAAATACCACTGTAGATAGAATATCTATTTATACAGGTGATTCAGATTTATGTCCATATGATACAGGAGCATTTGCTTCTTGTACTACAACGGTTACAGGAAATGCAACAATAAAGACAGCAAATAAATTAAAAGAAATATTACTTTCAGTAGCAGAATCAAAGCTAGGATTTAAAAAAGAAGATTTAGAGTTAGGAAAAGACAGAGTTTTTGTTAAAAACGATAACAGTAAGTTTGTGCTATTAGAGGAATTAGGTAGAGAATCAGTTGGAGGCATAGGATTTGCTAGTGATGATGTGCCAGTAGTTTTGGAAGCAACAGAATCTTTTGGTATGTTAAAAAGAATAAAACCATTTATAGCAGGTTTTGCAGAGATAGAACTAGATAAAAATACAGGTGAATATAAGGTAATAAACTTTGCATGTGTACCTGACTGTGGAACAGTTATAAATCCAACTCTGGCTAGAATACAAGTAGAAGGTGGAGTAATGATGGGTATAGGGTTTGCAATGTATGAAGACCCTAGATTTGATAAAGATGGAAGATTATTGACAGATAGTTTCTTACAGTATAAAGTTCCTACAAAAAAAGAAGTGGGAAATATATTGGTAGATTTTGCTGATAATTTCGACCCAGGAGGTCCTTATGGTGCTAAATCCTTAGGAGAAATAGTTATACACACACCAGCACCAGCTATAGCAAATGCAATATTTAATGCTACGGGAGTTCGTATAAGGGAGCTTCCTATGACTTTTGAAAAGGTTTATATGGGTATGAAAAATAATAACAAACAATTATAACAAGTGATATACTATATAAAAGCATATAAATTTAAATTATTTTGTAAAATAAAGTAATTAAATGGACATTATATATGGTGTTTTGTAAAAATACCGTATATAATGTCTAGTAGAGTATATTCTAAAGGAGGTGAGTTTATGACAAGTAGAATAAAAAATATACACTATGGTACTCAGAGACAACAATTAAAAAACTTAACTAAAAAAGAATATCAAGCTCTACGAGAGATGTGTTTCTTGGCAAAGAATTTATATAATGTTGGTACATATAATGTAAGACAGCATTATTTTAATAAAGGAGAACATCTTAATTATGAAGCAAATTATCATGTCTGTAAAGAAAATGAGAATTATAAACTTCTCAATAGTAATATAGCACAACAAATATTAAAAGAAGTTGATAGTTCATTTAGGTCATTTTTTGGTCTAATTAAACTAGCAAAAGAAGGTAAGTATGATTTTAGAGGGATAAAGTCACCTAAATATTTGGACAAGGAAGGCTTTTTTAGCATAATAATAGGTCAAATAAGAATTAAGGAAGATGGTATTCTAAATGTACCTATGTCTCCAGCCTTTAAAAAATTATATGGTAAAGTAAGCATAAAAGTTCCACAAAATATACTAGACAAAAAAATTAAAGAAATAAGAATAATACCTAAACATAAGGCTAGGTTCTTTGAAATTCAGTATTGTTATGAAATACCGAAATCAGAGGAAGTTTCAAATCAAAAAAATGCACTAGCAATAGACTTAGGTTTAGAAAACTTATGTACATGTGTTACCAATTTAGGTGATAGTTTTATCATAGATGGAAAAAGGCTCAAATCTGTGAATCAGTGGGCAAATAAACAGAATGATAAAATAGAGACCTTAAAATTAAAAAAGAATATAACCGCAATCACAAGAAAACAATTTAAGGTCTGGAATAAGAGGAACAATCAAGTTAAAGACTACGTAAACAAAACTTGTTTTTACATAATTGATTACTGTGTAAAAAATAATATTGGTAATTTAATTGTAGGATATAATGCTAAGTTAGAAAAAAGTGATAATATGGAGAGGAAAATATATAGAAATTTTATAAGAATTCCCTTTGGAGAGATAAAAGGGAAGTTAGAATATCTATGTAAAATAAAAAATATCAATTTTATTAGACAAGAAGAAAGTTATACTAGTAAATCTGATTTTTTTGCTGATGATTTCCTACCTAATATAAATGTGGATAATGTGAAAAAATATGACTTTAAAGGTGAAAGAATAACACGTGGTCAGTACAAATCTAGTGTTGGAGTAGTTATAAACGCAGATGTAAATGCGAGTCTTAATATATTAAAAAAATCACAAATAGTTGATTTATCTAGTTTGCAGAATAATCCTCAAATATTAAAGCAACCACAAAGAATAAGAATATCTTAATTATATTTAAAAGATAAACTGATAGCGTAAGCTTACAGCTTAGCGGCGAATTGGATCCGCCTTGTTGTTTACAACAGAATCTATTTACTTTCGAGTTTATGGAATTTCAAAAATCACTTTTACTAAAAAGGTTCAGCTATAAAAATTAAGAGATTAAAAAACTAGTTATAAGAGGTGAAAGTGTGAAATTATCAGATATAATAGAAGAGAACGAAATAATAACTGTAGTTGGAGCAGGAGGAAAAACTTCATTTATAAACTATTTTGCAGATTTTTATAGAGATAAATTAAAAGTTCTCCTTACAACAACAACTAAAATATATGTACCAAGTGATTATGACAATATAATCTTGACAATAGATGGAACTGCTATTCCATCTATTTGTCATGGAGTAACAGTATGTGGAAGCTATATAAATAATGAAAATAAAGTAGTAGGTATTAATTCATCTATTTTGGATGAGATTGTAGACAAATTTGATTTAGTTTTAATAGAGGGAGATGGTTCAAAACGAAAAAGACTTAAAGGTTGGAATGATGGAGAACCAGTAGTATACCATAAAAGTACGAAAACTATAGGTATATTGGATATAACTTCGTTCGGAATGAATATTAATGAAGAGAATATACACAGATTAGATATATTTAAAAAAATAGCAAGTGTAGATACATATAATATTAGTAGTAATTCTACAGTAAGCCTTGAAAACTTAAAAAATATAGTATTAAATCCAAATGGATTATTTAAAAATTATTCTGGAAAAAGAGTGTTATTTATTAATAAAGTTGAAAATGAAAAATATAAAAATTTAGCCATAAAATTAATAAAAAATATTAAGGAATATGAAAGCGAAATAGAAATATTTTATGGAAGTATAAAGCAAAATTTTTGTATAAGATATTGAAGTATTAAAATAGTTTATATGATATTATATATATAGATAATATCAATAACAGTATTATAAAAATCATAGAAGTATCAATACATTATAAATACCAAGGATGATATATATGATAAATGCAGTAATAATGGCATCAGGTTTTGCAAGAAGAATGGGAGCAAATAAACTTTTATTAGATTATAAAGGATGTTCGATAATAGAACATGTATTTAAAGCAGTTAGTAAAATTAGTTTTCATCAAGTTATAGTGGTAAGTCAGTATAAAGAGGTTTTATTATTGTGTAATAAATATGGTTTTAAATATATATATAATAAAAATGCGAATGTAGGTCAAAGTGAATCCATAAAATTGGGGATTTTGAACAGTTCAAAATGTGATGGTTATATGTTCTTTGTAGGAGATCAGCCATTTATTGATAATTTATATATAGATAAAATTATAAATACTTTTAAATTAGATAGAGATTTTATAGTAATTCCAAGATATAAAGATGTATATGGAAATCCAGTTATATTCCCATATAGTAAGAAAGAAGAGTTATTGGCACTTAAAGAAGATGAAAAAGGTAAAACCGTTTTAAAAAATTCATCAAAAATAAAGTATGTAGAAGTTCCTAAGGAAATGCTATTGGACATTGATACAAAAATGGATTATGAAAGAATTGGGGGTAAATTATGAAGTTAATAAAAACTATAGATGCTGTTGGACAAGTTTTATGTCATGACATAACTCAAATAATACCTGGAGAATTTAAAGGAAGAAAGTTTAAAAAAGGTCATGTAATAAAAGAAGAGGATATTCCAGTATTATTGTCTCTTGGTAAAGACAATTTGTATGTATGGGAAAAATTAGAGGGTATGATTCATGAAAATGAAGGTGCATTGTTTTTAAAAGATTTAACTGCTGGAGAAAATTTAGATTTTAGTGAAATAAAGGAAGGAAAGATAGATTTTATAGCAGCATGTGATGGACTTTTAAAAATAGATGTTGATGCACTTTTTGATTTGAATTGTGTTGGCGAGATAATGATGGCTACTCTTCATAATAATTTTATAGTAAATAAAGACTTAAAAGTAGCTGGAACAAGAGTTATACCTTTAGTTATAGATGAGAAAAAATTAGAAGAGGCAAAAAAAGTAGTTGGTAATAGAAAAATAGTAAATGTAATACCTTTTAAACCTAAGAAGGTAGGTATTGTTACTACAGGAAATGAAGTATTCTATAGCAGAATTGTTGATAAATTTGGACCAGTAATAGAAGAAAAAGTAAAGGGATTTGGCTGTGAAGTTATAGGACAGACTATATGTCCAGATGATAAAGAAGTTATAAAAAATGCAATAAAAGAATTTATAAGTCAAGGAGCAGAACTTATCTGTTGTACTGGTGGTATGAGTGTAGACCCAGATGATGTCACACCAACAGCTATAAAAGAAACTGGAGCTGATTTAGTTACATATGGGTCACCAATATTACCAGGAGCTATGTTTTTACTTGCTTATTATGGGGAAGTTCCAATTATGGGGATACCTGGGTGTGCAATGTATCACAAAACTACAGTATTTGATATAGTCTTATCTAGAGTTTTAATTGATGAAAAACTTGATAAGTATGATATAGCTAGATATGGTCATGGTGGTCTTTGTATGAACTGTGATGTATGTACTTACCCTGCATGTAATTTTGCTAAAATATAATACTATTAAAAAGAGTATTTACAAAATAAGTACTCTTTTTAAATATGAAATAAAATAAACAAATGATACTTTAGAGAAAGCATCATTTGTTTAGAAGTTATAATAACTTATTTTCAATGTGTAAAAGAAGGAATAAAGTTGCAATTTGATTTCTTTATAAGTATAATATAATAGATTGTTAATTTTTATGAATTTACAATTTTTAGTATTATTTCAATAAATATTTCACAAATTTAGTATAAAAAATATACTATTTATGTGATAATAGATAATAAAAATGTTATCAAAATTTTATGATAAAATAAATTATGGGCAAAAAGAAAGGAAAATATATTAATGTTACAAGTTACAGGTGTTGGACTTAGATTTGGTGATAAGGAACTATTTAAAGATGTCAACTTAAAATTTACTAAAGGTAATTGCTATGGAATAATAGGAGCTAATGGTGCGGGAAAATCTACTTTTTTAAAAATATTATCAGGAGAGATAGAGCCAAATACAGGTAGTATATCTATAACTGATAAAGAAAGAATGTCGGTTTTGAAACAGGACCACTTTGAATATGAAGAAGAAACTGTTTTAAATGTTGTTATAAGAGGTCATGAGAGACTTTGGAACATAATGAAAGAAAAAGATGCGTTATATATGAAGGAAGACTTTAGTGAAGAAGATGGAATAAAAGCTGCCGAACTTGAAGGAGAATTTGCGGAACTTGATGGATGGGAGGCAGAAACTAACGCTGAGAAAATACTTATGGGTCTTGGTATAACTAAAGATATGCATTACAAGCAAATGAAAGAATTAGTTGGTGGAGAAAAAGTTAAGGTATTGTTAGCACAATCACTTTTTGGTAAGCCAGAGATACTATTAATGGACGAGCCTACAAACCACTTGGATTTTAAATCAATAAACTGGTTAAATAATTTTATAATGGATTTGGAAGAGTCTATAGTTATAATAGTATCACATGATAGACATTTCCTAAATCAAATATGTACTAATATAGTTGATGTAGACTTTGGTAAAATACAAATGTATGTTGGAAACTATGATTTCTGGTATGAATCAAGTCAATTGGCATTACAACTTGCTAAGGACCAAAATAAAAAGACTGAAGAAAAAATAGCTCAATTAAAGGAATTTATAGCTAGATTTAGTTCTAATGCCTCAAAGGCTAAGCAAGCTACATCAAGAAAGAAACAATTGGAAAAATTAGAAGTTGAAGACATACAACCATCAAGAAGAAGATATCCATATGTAGGATTTACGCCTGCTAGAGAAATTGGTAATGAAGTTTTAGAAGTACACAACTTAACTAAAACTATAGATGGAGTTAAAGTTCTTGATAATGTATCCTTTAGATTGGATAGGGATGATAAAGTAGTATTTATGGGTGATGAAATAGCTACTACTGCACTTTTTAACATAGTTATGGGAGAACTTGAACCAGATAGTGGAGAGTATAAATGGGGAGTAACTACTTCTCAAGATTATCTTCCAAAGAATCATAATAAGTTTTTTGATGGAGTAGAATATTCTTTAGTTGACTGGCTTAGACAGTTTTCTGAAGAAAAAAGTGAGAGTTTTATAAGAGGGTTTTTAGGTAGAATGTTATTCTCTGGTGAAGAAGCTTTAAAAGAAGCTCAAGTTATATCTGGAGGAGAAAAGGTTAGATGTATGCTTAGTAAGCTAATGCTTTCAAATGCTAACGTACTTGTATTGGATGACCCTACCAACCATCTAGACCTAGAAAGTATAACTTCTGTAAATAAAGGACTTGAAAAGTTCCCAGGAGTGCTTTTATTTACTTCTCATGACCATGAGTTTATATCTACCATAGCAAATAGAATTATAGAGATAACTCCAAATGGACTAATGGATAGAAAAATGGACTTTGATGAGTATTTAGAAAGTAAAGAGATACAAGACCAATTAGCTAAAATGTATGGAAAAGATAAATAATTATTAGTATAAATTTAATATAGAATTCGTTTGAAAGAGGTTGTCTCAAAATAGAGATAGGCCTCTTTTTCATTGTTGAAATAATTAAAATATGTGATAGGGAAATTTTTATTAGAACTAAATATAAAAGTAGCAAGTTGAACTATATGGTTGGCTAAATAAATTGGACTAAGGAAGTATTATAATAGAAGTATTATATGTGATGATATAGACAATAATAAAAACAGTGTAGAATTATTCTTCTAAAAAGCATTTTAGAAGAGGTAATTATATTAAAGTAACTAACTCGACCGTTAACAAGAAAAGGAGAACATAGCAGTATGTCAATTAAGAAACAAGTTCCGTATGATGAAGGATTGGATAACACTCTAAATTTATTACATGAAAGGTATTTATTTATTAAAAACAGAGTTAATCAGTATCAATATGATATATTTGAGACTCACCTACTTGGACAAAAAGTAATTTGTATGACTGGAGAAGAGGCTGCAAAAATTTTTTATGATTCAGAACTTTTTATAGAAATGGTGCAACACCTAAAAGAGTACAAAAAACATTATTTGGAGTTGGAGCTATTCAATCTATGGATGGAGACGCTCACATTCATAGAAAACGTTTATTCATCTCGTTGATGACTCCATCACATCAAAATCAACTTGCTAAACTTACAATGAAGAAGCTTGAAGATTCTATTAAAATTTGGGAAAATAAAAAGCAGATTATTCTTTTTGATGAACTAAATGAAATATTATGCAGAGCAGCTTGTCAATGGGCTGGAGTTCCACTAAAAGAATCTGAAGCAAAAAAATTAGCAAAAGAATTTAGTTTAATGATTGATGCATTTGGTGCTGTTGGTATTAGGCATTGGAAAGGAAGAAGATTTAGAGCTAAATCAGAAGAATGGATAAAAGGTATCATAGAAGAGGTCCGTTCAGGCAAGATTAAAGCAGAAGAAGAAACAGCACTTCATGCTATGGCTTTTTATAGAGATTTGAATGGTAATCAGTTGGATAGTCATATGGCTGGGGTAGAACTTATTAATGTATTACGTCCTATTGTTGCTATTTCCACCTTTAGCATTACATGAGTATCCAGAATGTAAAGAAAAACTCTTAACTAGAGATAGTAATGAACTTAAAATGTTTGTACAGGAAGTTCGACGCTACTATCCATTTACACCTCTTAATATAATGTACCAAATCAGAAGTTAAGTTATAGTCTAAGTAGGATACTCACGCTTCCTGAAAGTAAATTTATAATAAATAATATTAGAAGAAAGATTTGAAATTGTAGCTAAATAATATTAATAAGTACAATTTATACTAGTGTAGACATATATAGTTCATAAAATTAGGAATAGATTTAAGATGTAATAGTATTTAGAGAATAAAAAATTATAGAAAATGAGTGTCTCCAAATCAAAATTGGTTGTCTACGTTGGGTTAACTTACAATGAGGTCTGGAGACAAAGTATTCAAAAAATATATAATATAATTATATAAATCTATCTCAGTGAACTTGTCCATTTTCATGCCAAGATGCAACTGCTATAACCATAATGTCATAAATTATTGTGTACTAGCATAATAGGATTTTATCTTCTGTGGGAAGAATGATATATTTTTAGTATTTATTTTGGATTGCAATTATAATAGTGAAAAAATATAAATTTAAATATAATATTAATTAGCGTTAAATAAACTTTCAGAAATTTTGTCAGAAGCTTCTTTATCCATTTCCTTAAGTACATGAGAATAAACGCTTAAGGTAGTATTTATATTTGAGTGTCCAACTCTTTCAGATATAACCTTTATAGGTACTTTAGAATTTATAAGTAAAGTAACATGTGAATGTCTTAAATCATGGAATCTAATATGAGGTAAGTTATTCTTTTCTAAAAATCTTTTAAATCTTTTACTCATAACATCCTCAGCAATAGGTTCACATTTTTTATTAAAAAACAATAAATTACTATTATTTCTAATAGAAGATTTTAATAAATTTTTATTCTGTTTTACTTTATATTCCTTTAATAAAGACATTAACTCTTTTGGAGCAGATATTTTTCTGATAGAGCTTTCTGTCTTTGGTTCCTTAAGAATTACAGAACCATTAATTCTGGAGGTTATCTTATTTACTGTTATTGTATTTTCTTCAAAATCAATATTATCCCAAGTTAGACCTAAAACTTCTGAAATTCTAAGTCCTAATCCAATGGCCAAATTAATAGGTAACTCCATATTTGTATTTTTTACTAAATCTAATAATTTTATCATTTGCTCTCTATCATAAATTTCATTTTTAAATTTTTTATATCTTGGCGTTTCTATATCATCCATGACATTTTCTTTTATTAATTTGAGTCTATAAGCTCTTTTTACTGCAAGTTTCAATATATTTATATGAATCTTAATTGACTGAGGATTTAGTTTATAAGATAGTTCATCTATGTAATTTTGTATGTGAATAGGATGTAAGTCTTGTATTTTATATTTTCCAATAGATGGATTAATGTAATTCTTACAAATACTAACATAATTATTGTATGTAGCTAATGATATATTTTCACTATATTTATTTAGAAAATCTAATAGAAATTCTGAAACTGTAATTTCATTTGGGACTAAGAAACCGTCCTTATATAAGCTTTCTTTTACCTCATTTAATCTTTTACTTGCTTCTCTTTTTTTGTCAAAAGTACCCATATTTTTTTGTTTTCTTTTGCCTGTATCTTCATCTGTAAATTCAAGGTAAACAACATAGTTTTTATTTCTTTTTCTAATAAATGCATTCATATATAACCCACCAATCAAAATTTTATACACTTATTATAACATATATACGAACTCAAAAATAGTTTTTGAAATAAAGTTGCATCTATTTTAATACATCATATATATTTATTATTTCAAATATTAGAATTTTGATTTAACAATCTGTTATACTTATAAATAAAAGATATTTACTTTTTATATTAATAGATTATATATTTCATTTATATTAAAAATTTAAGTTTTTTATATTAATAAAATTGGATTAGACATTTTAAATAAAACCTTTGACTCTAAAAGTCTATTAATATAGTATTTAATTATATAGAAGTTTGAGAGGAGTGTAAAATCATATGACTATTACTAAGATACCACCAGCAGAATTAAAAGTCATGAAATTTATTTGGGGTTCAGATTTTACAGTAACATCAAAAGATGTCATTGAAGCTATGGAAAAACTATATGATTGGAAGCAAACTACAACACTAACACTTTTATCAAGATTAGTAAATAAGCAATTCTTAAGTGCAAGAAAGATTGATAGGCATACACATTATACAGTTCTTATTGAAGAAGGGGAGTACTTACATTTTGAAACAAAAACTTTTTTAGATAATATGCATGGAAGTTCTATTGAGAGCTTTATGAAATCTTTGTTCAAAAAGGGGGTAAATGAGGAAGAATTGAACTCTGTTGAAAAATGGGTTAAAGACATTAAGAAAGATGAATAATTTAGTGTAGTTAATTATCATAAAATAAATAGTTTTTACAATAATTAGTCAAATGAATCCAATATAAAGTCTTATGTAAAATTTATAATTTTTTATAAGTATTTTTATCTTTTTATCATAATATTAATACAATAAATTTGATATAAAATCAAATCAATTAGAATTTAATTTATATTAGATTTGTGGTTAATATTAGTCTAACTTGATACTGAGTATTAATCTAAAAGTAAAAATTTTTGTCTATTAATCATGTAAATTAATTGTTTTAGATACATAAAAGGTATAATTTTATTTTTGTTTTGATTATTTCTAGAGCTTAAGGTCAGTATATAATAGGTTGTATTAAACATGTTTATATTTATAAACTTAAGATAAATGTTGAAATGTATATTAATAATTGTTAAAATAAAAAGGTTCCTAGTTTTTAGGAACTTTTTTATTTGCTTAATATAAAGTGTGAGTTTTTGCTTCAGCAATAGCTCTTGCTGCACTTTTAGGGCTTTCAGTATTTTCTTTTTTGTAAAATTTAATCACTTCTTCCAAGTCTTTATTTTCAATGTCATCTTTCTTATTTTCAAGAATATAATTTACAATTGACTCATTTATCAAATCTGTCAAAATTTTATCTTCATCATTAGTTATCTTAGATATTTCTTGCAATAAAATTTCATTAACTTCTACTGTAATTTGTTTTGTATTTTTTATCATATTAATCACCTCTTGAAAAAATTATATCATCTCAAAAAAATAAATTCAATATATTTTAAAATTATAGAATTTTAATTCTTAAATTCTAAAAAATAGAAAAATTAAATAAAAGTGTTTCTAGGTCTTAAAAGATTAACAAAATATATTTAATTATAAAAGCTTTATTCTATATGATTCTAAGATAGAGGATTTATAAGGGTTTAAGGTGAATTAAATATAAGACAACTTCTTAAAGCAAATGGGTATGGTATTTAAATCTAAATGTAGACATATAATATTAAATATGCTAATATATCAAAATAATAAGGGGGGAATTTATGAAGCTTAAAGAAGCATTGATTACATGTGTTGTATGTAGTGTATGTTTAACTCCATTATTGGTAAATGGAGAAACAAAAATAGATGCAGATCATTGTAAAGAATCTATAGTAAATATAGATACTATAGTACAGTCAGGTAAAAGCTTTAATTCCAAATATAATCAAGGTATGGAAGAATATAAAAATAGTGATGAGTATAAGTTAAAAGTACAAAAGGAAAAACTACAAAATCAGTTGGGGATTAAAATAAAGAAGTTAGTACCCATAACTTTTGAAGTGAGTTATTACACAAGTCTTAATCAAGAAAATGGATATGGAGCTATAACTGCTACAGGAGATGATTTAGAAGATGGTTTTGTAGCAAACAATCACTTGAGTTTTGGAACTAAGATTATTGTAGATGGAAAATTAAAAACTGTTATGGATAGGGGGTCTAGTAAGTATTTTAGCAATTCTAATGCAATAGATGTATTTGTGCCAAAATGGAATAATGAAAGTGAATCAGATTACTATGATAGAGTTAATAATATGGGAAGGCATTATAAAAAAGGCTACATTATTGTTGAAGAATAATGCTTCTTAAAGTAATATGTATTGATTGTCGTATTTAATATATATATAATGAATATAAAACTATTAATACAATTAGATATATTACTGGGAGGGCAATATGGAACAATCTTTTATAAATGGAAAAGTAAACTTATTAGTTGAAAATTATAAAGCGTTAAATGAAGTTAAAGGTTCTTGGCAAATGGGATTAATCCAACATAGTTGTGCACTTGCATTTACCCTTAAGAACAAGAGAATAAGCCCTAGAGTGGTAGAAGAACGAATAGAGCTTATTAAAAAAAATACTGGAATATTCTCTAATTTTAGAGGATATAATCTATTTTATATGGCAACACTACTTTCATTTGAATCAAATCCAGAAGGTAGTTTTAAGGTGATTTTAGATATATATAAAGAGCTTAAAAATGAAAAGTTTTGGGGCGATACATATTTACCACTTACAGCATCAATAGTTTATGAAAATAGAGAGAAAATGGATTACCTTACATGCATATCAAAAATGAAAATAATATATGAATATATGAGGAAAAAACATCCATTTTTAACTTCTAGTGATGACTATTGTAATATAGCACTTATTGCAATTCATTCAAAAAATTTAGAAGAAGATTTAGAATACATAGAAAAATGCTATGAGTTTCTAAATAAAAATGGTTTTTATAAAGGAAATGATTTACAAGCATTATCTCAAATTCTTTTATTTAGTGATGATAGAACTATGACTAAATGTAAAAAGACTATTGAACTTAAAAAAGTATTTAAAGAAAATGATTGTAAAATGAATTATTATGGATATCCAATAATAGGAGCAATTTCATTGTTAGATTATAGAGAAGATGAAATAATAGAAAAAATAAAAAATGTTTCAAATAAACTTAAAGAAGAAAAAGGCTTTGGAAATTGGTCTTTAGGAAAAAGTAATAGAGTAATGATTAGTTCTGCTATTGTGGCTTCAATTTATGCAGAGTCGATACAAAATGAGAATAATATAGGCTCTATAACTAATAATATATTTTTAAATATTGTTGTTGCTATTCAAATTGCATGTGTAATGGCAGCTACAAGTGCAGCTATAGCATCTTCTTCATCAAATTAATAAATATTGAAGTTGCATATATTAAAATAAATAATACAATTTATATGTTAAAAAGATATAATATTACATTTAAATTAGTTGTGATATTTGATAATATAAAACATATAATTAATATATAGATTTTAGAAAATATATAATACTACATACAATATAGGGAAAGTAGAAAAATACATCTGCTTTCCTTTTTTGATTAAATAGTATTGTGGAAAAATTTATGGAAAACTATTTAAGTTTTATATTGTATTTTTTTTTAGATGTACTAAAATAAACTTATAAAGAAAATAAAGCTTATAGATAATTAATACATATTAAAAATAAGGGGGAAGTTAAAATGGACCAAAATCTAAATTGGCTTAATGAAAAAAGAATAGAAAAAACGATAAAGTCGCTAGAAAATAATAATATGAAGGGGTATTTAGTAAATAATAAAGAAGAACTTTTCAAAAAAATTGAAGAAATAGTGAAAGTAGGTTCTCTAGTAGGATGTGGAGGTTCTATGACTTTATTTGAAACAGGAGTAATTGATTTTATAAGAGAAAAATACGATTTTCTTGATAGATATGCAAAAGATATCAAACCAGAAGAAATGAAAGAAATATATAGAAAATCATTTTCTGCAGATGCTTATTTTACAAGTACTAATGCAATAACAGAAAATGGAGAACTTTACAATCTAGATGGAAATGGGAATAGAGTAGCTGCTATGATATATGGACCTGATAAAGTAATAGTTATAGCAGGAGTAAACAAAATAGTTAAAGATGTAGACGAGGCTATAAAAAGAACAAAAACAATAGCAGCTCCAGCCAATTGTAAAAGATTAAATACAAATACTGGATGTAAGACTACTGGTATATGTATAGACTGTTCAAGTCCAGGAAGAATATGCTGTAGTTATACACTTATAAAAAGACAATTAACACCAGAAAGAATACATATAATTTTCTTAAACGAAGATTTTGGATACTAAAAGAATAAAATGAGTAAGGAGAAATAATGAAAAAAGTAAAACTTATATACAATCCTAATTCAGGTGAAAAAAAGATATTATCAAATTTAGACACTATTATAGAATTATATCAGGAACAAAATTATTTATTGATACCCTATAGATTGACTATTAAAGAACCTGTAAAAAATGCTTTTAAGGAAGTGGATAGCTCTTATGAGCATATACTGATAGCTGGTGGTGATGGTACTGTAGATTTAGTAGTAAATGCGATGAAAGAGTTAGACATAAGAATTCCAATTGGAATTTTGCCTACAGGAACTGCAAATGATTTTTCAAATGCTCTTCAAATTTCATTTGATATAAAAGAAGCCATAAATAAAATCATAAATTCAAAATCTAAGAAAATAGACATAGGGAAAGTCAATGATAAGTACTTTATAAATGTTGCAAGTGCAGGTATGTTTACAGATGTATCACAAAGGATAAATACAGACTTAAAAAATTCATTTGGAAGAATTTCTTATTATATAAAGGGAATAGAAGAAGCATTGTATATGAGAAAATTTAAGATAAAAGTATCTTCTGAAGAAATGTATTATGATGGAGATATGTATCTTATGCTGATTTTTAATGGCAAAACAGCAGGAAATATAAATCTAGCATATAAGGCTGAAATAGATGATGGATATTTGGATGTAATTATTTTTAAAGGAATGCCAATCCCAAAATCAATACCAGTTTTGATAAGTGTGCTTAGAGGGGATTATTTAGATCAATATAATGGAAATGAAATACTATACTTTAAAACTAAAAAGGTATATATAGAATGTGAAGATTCCCTTATAACGGATATTGATGGAGAAAAAGGGCCAGATTTTCCTCTTAGCATAGAATGTATAAAAGATGGAATAGAAGTTATGGGAGTCTATAGTGAAAAAAATTAATAATTTAAAGTAAATTATGAAGACTCAAATAAAAAATTACTTCTAACTAAAGTTATTTATAGCAGAAGTAATTTATATTTTAAGTCTTCATTTTTTTATTGTAAGATTATTTAGTTGGTTTAAAAGAGCTTTTTAGAGGAACTATTCTATTAAATACAAGTTTTTCATCAGTTGTATATTTATTATCTATACTAAAGAATCCATTTCTAACAAATTGAAATTTATCAAAAGGTTTAGCATCTTTTATCTGTGTAGGTTCAACAAAACCTTGTAATATTTCCAATGAATTAGGATTTATTTGTTCTAAGAAATGTTTGCCCTCATTTTCAGGGATATCATCAAGGATTAATGGTTCAAATAATCTGAATTCACATGGGATAGCTGATTTAGCATCAACCCAGTGTATTGTAGATTTTACTTTACGACCTGTAAAGCCAGAGCCACTCTTAGTTTCAGGGTCATAAGTACCATGTATTTCAACTACATTTCCATTTTCATCCTTAATTACATCAGTACATTTTACGAAATAAGCACCTTTTAAACGAACTTCATTTCCTGGGAAAAATCTGAAATATTTCTTAACAGGTTCTTCCATAAAATCATCCTGTTCTATATATAATTCTCTAGAGAACGGAACTAATCTCTTTCCTTGAGATTCATCCTTAGCATTATTTTCTATTTCTAGCATTTCAGTTTTATCTTCTGGGTAATTAGTTATAATCAGTTTTAAAGGTCTTAAAACTCCCATGGTAAGAGGAGCCTTTGGTTGTAAGTTTTCTCTTAGGAAATAATCAAGCATTTGGCTATCTACTGTAGAGTTAACTTTTGATACTCCTATTTCGCTACAGAAATTGCGTAATGCTTCTGCAGTATATCCCTTACGCCTGATTCCGGATATTGTAGGAACACGAGGGTCATCCCAACCATCAACAATACCTTCATCTACAAGTTGTTTTAATTTTCTTTTACTCATAACAGTATTGTTTATATTAAGCCTAGCAAATTCTATTTGTCTAGGTACATTTTCCATTTCACACTCTTTAACAAACCAATCGTAAAGAGGTCTTTGGTCTTCAAACTCTAAAGTACATATAGAGTGAGTTATTCCTTCAATTGCATCTTCAATTGGATGAGCAAAGGCATACATAGGATATATACACCATTTATCTCCTGTATTGTGGTGTGTTGAATGAGATATTCTATATATAATTGGGTCTCTAAGGTTTATATTTGGAGAAGACATATCTATTTTAGCTCTTAATGTTTTTTCACCATCTTTAAATTCACCATTTTTCATTCTTTCAAATAAATCAAGGTTTTCTTCAATAGTTCTATTTCTATGAGGACTTTCTTTTCCCGGTTCAGTTAGAGTACCACGATATTCTCTCATTTCCTCTTGTGTCAAGTCACATACATAAGCTTTACCTTTTTTTATTAGTATTAAAGCTCTTTTGTACATTTCATCAAAGTAGTTAGATGCAAAATTTAATTCGTTCCAATCAAATCCTAACCACTTGACATCTTCTTTTATAGATTCTACATATTCAACATCCTCTTTTAATGGATTTGTATCATCAAATCTTAAATTAGCCTTTCCATTAAACTCCTTAGCTAATCCAAAATTAAGACATATACTTTTTGCATGACCAATATGTAAATATCCGTTTGGTTCAGGTGGAAAACGAGTTATTATACTGTCATGTTTTCCTGTTTCTAGGTCATTTATAATAATGTTTTTTATAAAATTAGATGAGTTCGTTTCATTTGACATATTTTATACCTCCTATTTAATTTGATTATAATACAGAACACTACATTAGTATTGCATAATATTAATTTTAATCCAAGATTAGAAAAAAATAAAGGTGTAATTAAGAGTATTATGCAAAATATTAACTTTTATACCAAAAACATGTTTTTACAGTTTATTTACAAAAGATGAGATTGGTTGAATTAATCTTTAAAAGACTGTATTATAATATGTATATTGTTAAGAATATTATGTGAAGTTAGTTATCTAAATTTATTTTAAATCTGTTGACAGATTTGTAAAGGAGACGATTATGGGAAAGATTGTAAAGATTTTATTAAGTTTAATTGTTATTGTTTTAGTACTTGCAGGTATTGTTGTATATATCTTAACACCAAAAGAGAGATATGATGTTAGTTCACAAAATAATAAAATCATAGATGAAGAATATTTATCAAAAGGTTCATATATAAATTCTATGGAAATAGTAAAAAATCCGCTTAGAATGGTTGGAAAAGTATCTGTTTCAGAGGAAGAGTTTAAAAACTTAATATATACATTAATGCAAAAGCATGGCATTAAAGAACTTGAAAATAATTTTGTTGAAATGAAGGATGGTAAAATAAAGATAGCAGGACCATATAAGGTATTTGGTCTGATAAATAGTCAGTATGAACTTGAATTGAAACCTACTTTAAAGGATGAAAATTTAGTTGTGAGTCTTGAAAATGTGAAACTTGGAAAATTCAAGATAAGTGATAAAATATTAGAAAAAATACTAAGTAACTATAATAAAAAAGTTCCATTTGAGGTTAATGGAAATAAGATTACTTTAGAAAAAACATATCTTTATCCAGTGACACTTAAAAAGATATCTATAAAAAAAGGAAATGTTGACTTGGATATGGAAGTAGAAATAGATTTAAAATCACAAATAAATGGGGCATTAGGATACTTAAAGGACTCTGGAAAGGTTCAAGATATACTAAATCATATGATTAATTTAAAGAAAACATCTGTTGGTTAAAAATATAGAAAATTTATATTTATATTTTTATTATATTTTATATAATATTAAAGCACTTTAAAATCAAAATTTGTAAAACAACATTTATTATGTTAGAATATTTTATGATATTAAATTGTAAGTGTATAATATTATTTAGTTACTAGATTGGGGGGAAATGATGAATAAAGTCTATATTGTAACAACATATACAGGAACTGTATTATCTTACTTAATAAGGAATATAAGCAAAAAACTGTATACACATGTGTCAATATCACTAAATGAAAATCTAAAACCAATGTATTCTTTTGGAAGACTAAATCCAAGAAATCCATTTATTGGAGGTTTTGTTGAAGAAAATATAAATCAAGGATTATATGCTATAAGAAAAAACACTGTGTGTAGAGTATATTCATTAGAAGTAGATAATTTACAATATGAAAATCTATCTAAAAATATAAAATTGATTAGTGATTATAGAGAAGATTACTATTACGATATAATGGCATTAATATATTTGGCAATAAATATTCATAGACAGTCTGAATATAAATATGTATGCTCAAATTTTGTTGCTGATATGTTAGAAAAAAGTGAGATAGACATTTTAAATAAACCAGCATTTGAAGTAACACCAAATGATTTTTATAATTTATCTGGTTTAACCTTGGAATATGAAGGCTTATTATCAGAATATAATTCTAGACAACATTCTTATGTATCAAAAATCGCAAATATCTAAAAACTTACTTTAGAGTTTTTCATATAAAAAATATTGCTAGATAATTAGGCTGAAGATAGTAGTTTAACTTCGAGAGGATTAAGAATTTGTAAATCTTAGTTAGAATACTTTCTTCAGTTTTTAAATTTCTGTTATTATTTATATTTTTATGGTATTTTTGGATATATATATTAGATATAATTAAATAAACAGAACTATAAATATATAAAGATATCTTAACGCATAATAAATATGATAAATATTTATTTTTTGTAAATATATGGATATAATAGTAATAATAACATTTTTTAGAGAGGAGTATTAAATGAAACGATATCTTAAAACATATGGAGTTGCATTAATAGTTGTAATAATTTATGCATTTGTTAAATTACCTGTACTAAGATTAGATTTTACATCTTTATTTTCAGTAGGAATAATTTTCTTTGTTGTAGCAGGAATACTAGATATGATGCTAGATAGAAATGAAAGAACATCTAAAATTGCTAAGTATAATTTTTCAATAGCAATAGCTTTACTTGTGTATATTGTAGTGGTTCCTTTTATAACTTCTACACCTGTATTTCATGCAAAATCATATAAAGAATTATTGGGAAAAGTAACTGAGAGTAAATTTACCAATGACATTAGTCCTGTCAGTGTAAATGACATTCGTCTTGTAGATGAAGATATGGCCATGAAGTTGGGTGACAAAAAACTTGGAGAAGTTCCAGCAATAGGTAGTGTATCAAAATTAGGAAAATTTCATATACAAAATGTGGATGGAGAGTTGTACTGGGTAGCACCTCTTGTTCATAGAGACATAATTAAATGGATAACATCTTTAAGTGGTACAAGTGGTTATGTAAAAGTATCAGCTAGTAATCCTCAAGACGTTCAATTAGTTCAAGAAATAGATGGAAAGCCAATAAAGATAGTTTATCAACCAGAAGCCTACTTACATCAAGATTTACAAAGACATTTATACATACATGGTATTGTAAATGTTGGTATGACAGATTTCACTCTTGAAATAAATGACGAAGGTAAACCTTATTGGGTTGTAAGTCTATATGAACATAAAATTGGTTATGGAGGAGCAAATGCTACAGGAATAGCCACTGTTGATGCAGAAACTGGAAAGATAAATGTTTATGATGTTAAGAACACACCTAAATGGGTGGATAGAATACAGCCACAAGAATTTATAACAGACCAGATTAAAGACTGGGGTGTTTATGTTAATGGATTTTTAAATTCTGTTATATCAGAAAAGGGAGTATTAGTACCAACAGAAGGAACATCACTAGTTTATGGTAATGATAACAGGTCTTATTGGTATACAGGTATAACATCCTCAGGTGGAGATGAATCTACAATTGGATTTATATTAGTCGATTCTAGAACAAAAGAAGCCAAACTATATAAACAGCCAGGAGCTACTGAAACAGCTGCAATGAAATCAGCTGAAGGTAATGTTCAAGAAAAAAATTATGAAGCAACATTCCCTGTAATGTACAATATATTAGGTCAGCCAACATATGTATCTTCATTAAAAGATAAGGCTGGTCTTGTTAAGAGAGTTGCATTTGTATCTGTTGAAGATTATAATGTACTCGGTATAGGTGAAGATAAAAATGAAGCATTAAGAAATTACAAAGATGCATTAGAATCTAAGGGAAATGATTTAAAACTTGATAATGACTTAAAAGATGAAGTTATAGAAGGTACAGTGACAAGAATAAGTCCAGATGTACGAGGAGGAAATACTAATTATTATGTAACTTTAGATTCAAATAAAGAAATAATATTCAAGGCTACTTCAAAAGTATCTAGCGAATTACCATTGACTCAAGTTGGAGATAAAGTTAAAATATCGTATTCAAAAGAAGAATCTGGTGTAATTGAAATGTCAGAGTTTGATAACCTAAATATTGCAAATTTTAAAGATAAAAAAGTAAAAGAAGGAACAGGAACTGATGAAAATACAAATTCTCAAGATTCTGAAAATCAAGGGAATGTATAATTTAAATAAAAAAATTGTTAATAATATTTAGTATGTTAATAGCTAATTTTTATAGAAACTATTTCTATAAAAATTAGCTATTTTATTTTAATTCTTTGTAAATTTAATGTCATAAAATTAATATAATATTAGTACAACTTTGCAAATAATACTTCAAGGAGAATGTACTATGACGAATATGGAAAAAGAGATATTACTTTTAATTAGCAGGGTTAGATGTGTTACAGAAGCTCAATTTAGAAAAATTTATGGAGACCAAAAGAGATATAATAAAAAAAATTTCAAAAAAACTTTGAGAAAAATGTGTAGTGAATATACACTAAAAAAATATCCTTGTGATGTGGATTATTATAATTATAAAGACCTCTCTTATGTATACTATTTGAATGGTAGTAAACTTTTTAAGGGAGATGATTTAATAAAGGCTCTAGTAGGGTCAGAATTAGTTGTTAGAATCAATACTGCAGGTTGTGATGTAAAAAGATTCTACAGAAATGTTAGTGTAGATGATGTGAAATACGATTTATTTATTGAATATACAGACCAATTTGGTAATATAAAGCAAGTTTTAGTAGATGTTGATTTAAATAATGAAATAGATATTTCTAAATATGAAAATCTTTCTAAAAAAATAGATAAATCTACAATTCCCTTTTTTAAAGTGCCAAACGTTTTGGTAGTTACACCAGATAACTTATCTGAATTAAATGATTTAGAGAGATATGATAATGAGTATAGTATAAATTTTATAGATTTAGGATTAAATAAACTATTTAATTGTATATAAGCAAATTTTTAAAAAGAAGAATACTGATTTGCCACATTTTGTAAAATAATTGTTGCAATATTATATAGAATGTGATAAAACTATATTAATAAAAAAATAATGAGCCTAGGGTAGAGGTAGCTATATTCAATAGTATTCAATAGTAGCTGGTAAGTGTTGATAATTGATGAAAGGGTCTATAGCCGAAGAGAGTTTGTTGACGGACAAATTTTCTGGACTTATGCAGAATATGTATAAGGCTGTCACTTTTAAAGTGGTGAGCTACAAGGTTACTTGGTCTATGAAATTTACACGTCCAAAGTATACCTTTGGGCGTTTTTATTTATCAAAATTTAGTTTGAGGGGGAAAAGACATGAGTATAATTGTCCAAAAATATGGTGGAAGTTCAGTAGCAGATACTGACAAAATAAAATCAATTGCAGAAAATATAATAGAAAGAAGAAAAGAAAACCCACAAATGGTAATAGTTGTGTCTGCTATGGGCAAATCCACTGATGAATATATAAATTTAGCAAAAGAATTAAGCCATGAACCCAGTAAGAGAGAATTAGATGCTTTGATGTCTACTGGTGAAATGATTTCAGCGTCTTTATTATCAATAGCATTGAATGGGCTTGGATGTAAAGCTATAAGCTATAATGCTTACCAGTTAAATATAAAGACAAGTGGTCTTCATGGAAAATCTCAAATAGATGATATAAATGTAAATAGAATTAAAAATAGTTTAGATGAAGGAAATGTCGTAATAGTAACTGGATTTCAAGGAATCAATGAAGATGGTGATGTAACTACTCTTGGAAGAGGTGGTTCAGATACATCTGCTGTGGCTCTTGCAGTAAAATTAAATGGAAAATGTGAGATATATACAGATGTTGATGGAATTTATTTTACAGACCCAAGAAAATATTCAAAGGCTAGTAAACTTGATGAGATTGAATATGAAGAAATGCTTGAGTTAGCAAGTTTAGGAGCACAAGTAATGCATTCAAGAAGTATAGAACTTGCACAAAAATATGGTGTTGAAATTTATGTTGGACGTACATGTGGTACAGTAAAAGGAACATATATAAGAGGGGGAAAAGATATGAAATTAGAGGATAAAGTAATAACAGGATTAGCTACTAGTGATGATGATAGTTCTATAACAATAAAAGATTTTAAAGCAGAAAATATATCTAGTTTATTTGAAGATATAGCAACTATGGGAATAAGCGTAGATATGATAAGCCAAACTGCACCTATTTTGGATAAAATAAGTGTATCATTTACAGTTCCAAAAGAAGAATTAGGTGAATGTAAAAAAATAGTATCTAAATATACAGATGAAGAACATGTAGTAATTGATAATAATATTACTAAATTCTCTTTAGTAGGTCTTGGTATGAAAAATACTTCTGGAGTTGCTGCTAAAGTATTTAAGATATTCAATGAAAATGGTATAATGATAAAACTTATAACTACATCAGAAATTCGTATAACTTGTGCTATAAATTCTGATGATAAACAGGTAGCTATAGAGAAAATAGCAGAAGTATTTAATATATAAAATTTAGGGAGGATATTATGAAACTTCATGGAACTATGACCGTAAATGATAATGAATTATATATTGGAGGAGTGAGTTGTTTAGAGCTTAGTAAAAAATATCAAACTCCACTTTATGTATTTGATGAAGCTTTAGTAAGACAAAATTGTAAAGAATATGTAGAATATTTTAAAGCAAAAGATGGAAAAAATAAGGTTGCTTATGCAGGAAAGGCTTTTTTACCTCTTTACATGTGTAAGCTTATAAATGAAGAACAAATGTGCTTAGATGTAGTTTCAGGAGGCGAATTATATACAGCTTATAAATCAAATTTTCCTATGGAAAAAGTTTTCTTCCATGGAAATAATAAGACTAAAGAAGAAATAAACATGGGATTAGATTTAGGTGTGGGTAAATTTGTAGTAGATAATTTTTATGAGTTAGACTTACTTGAAGCGTTATGTGAAGAGAAAGGGAAAACTCAAGATATATATTTTAGAATAACTCCTGGTATAGAAGCTCATACACATGATTATATAAAAACTGGACAGATAGACTCTAAATTTGGATTTGCTTTAGTAAATGGAGATTTATTTAGAGCAATAGAAAAATTAAGTGAATACAAAAACATTAAACTTGTGGGTCTTCATGCTCATATAGGTTCACAAATATTTGATGTGGAACCATACATAGATACAGTAGATATAATGATGAACTTAGTAAAAGAAATAAAAGAAAAATTCAACATACAATTAACAGAGATTGACTTAGGTGGGGGTGTTGGAGTTTATTATAGTGAAGGAGATAAACCTAAAACTATAAAAGAATTCTGTGAAACTATAATCACTAAAGCAGAAAATTCATGTAAAGAGCTTGGAATAGAAGTGCCTACATTAGTAATAGAGCCAGGAAGATCAATAGTTGCAAATGCAGGAAGTACATTGTATACAGTAGGTTCAATAAAGGATATAAAAGATGTTAGAGTTTATGTAAGTGTAGATGGAGGTATGACAGATAATGTAAGACCTTCGTTGTACCAAGCTAGTTATGAATGTAGCATTGTGAATAAAATTAACCATGAAACTATGAATCATGTAACAATAGCTGGAAAATGTTGTGAAAGTGGAGATATATTAATTGGAGATATAAATATAATGGACATTAAAAGTGGAGATATACTTATAACAACATCAACTGGTGCATATGGGTATTCAATGTCTTCAAATTATAATAAAATACCAAGAGCGGCAGTAGTATCAGTATTTGATGGAAATGATAAGATAATTTGTAAGAGACAAAGCTATGAAGATTTATTAGCTTTAGAGGTATAAATAAAGAAGTAATAAAAATTAAATATTAAAATTTATTATGAGCAGATTTGCTAAGATATGTATCTTTAAATTAATTTTTAGTTTGAGATGTAATTTGTAGCATATCTGCTTGTTTTCGTTTACTAACAAATTTCCTGTAATAAATATAAAATATTTTAAAAACTTCCTAATTATGATAAAATTTAAAGTATATGACAAGGAGGGATTTAATGAGAGGAAGAGTAATTTTATTAATATCGATATTATCTATATTTCTTGTAGGATGTTCATTTAATAAAAAATATGAAATAAATTTAACAGAGCAAGGAAAAACATATTTAGAAAAGCATGACTATAAAAAAGCTATGGAATCATTATCCTCTGCATTAGAAGAAGATAATACTAATGAGAATGCAAGAGCTATGTACATGCAAGCTATGAGAATGTCAAATGTGACTGAGTTTGAAGACTTAAAAAATTATGAGGATGCAATTAAGGAACTTAAGCTTATAGAGAAAATAAAAAATGGTTCATCTGTTATTAAAGAAGAGGCAACTAAAAAGAAAGAAGAATTAACTAAATTAGAAAAAGAACAAAATGAAGCAGAAGAACAAAGAAAGAAAAAGGCAAAAGATACAGCAGGAGAAGATAGGTATAGAGTAGAATCAGATGCAAGGAAATCTTCTTATAGTACAAGTAATAAAAGTAATAAATCTAGCTCCAAAAATAGTAGTAAAAAGTCAGATGATAATAATAACAATTCTTCTCAGAATCAAGAAAAACCAAATAATAGTAATCCAACACCATCACCAACTCCACCAGATACTAGTGGTGGAAATTCTCAAAGCTCAAATAATCAATAAATATAAAATGTTTATATGCATTTAATTAACAAAATGTATATTATAAAAATAACTCTTAGCAAGTTTTTCTTGTTAAGAGCTATTTTTTTGAGAAATAATTTAACAAATAAGAGTTAATTTTTAAACTAAGAATTAAAAGTACGATAAATATAAACTATTGCAAGCGATTATCTATATATTTATCAACATAAGTTTTTACGACAGCAGCTATTGGTACTGAAAGAAAAACTCCTATAAAACCAAATAGAGATTGACCTATTAAAATAGCAGAAATTACCCATACAGCTCCTATACCAACTTGATTACCCATAACTTTTGGCTCTATAAAATTTCCATCTAATTGTTGCAATATAAATATAAATACAATGACCCATATAGTTTTTTGTGGACTATATAATATTGTCATGGCTATTGGAGGTATTGCACCAATAAAAGGGCCGAAATAAGGTATTATATTACCTAAGAATATTATTGAAGCTAAAAACAAAGAATTTTCTATACGGATAACAAATTGAAATCCTAAGAATGCAATTATACCAATAATAAGAGAGTCAAATATTCTACCAATTAAATAATCATAGAAAATATCATGAGTAGTCCTAAAAAATTCTATAATATTATCTGCTTTGTTTCTAGCAGTAGAAGAGTATAGAAATCTCTTAAATCCCAATGAAATTTTTTCTTTGTCATATATAATATATATAGATAGTATAAATCCCATTGTCATATTAAATAACATAGAAGATATGCTAAGTGTATAGATTAAGAAGTTTTTAGGAATTCTACTAATAAAATTACTTGCTTCTTTTAATACATTATCTAAACTATGTTGCATATGAGGAATTAAAGCTTTTAGAAAATCGATGTTTGACATATTTTTTTCTATAAAATTGTTTATATAATCAGTATACATAGGCATTTCATTTATCAACCTATTTAATGTATTGGCTATTGAGGGAATTAACAACCTAATGGCAAAAGCTAAAATAAGACCTATAAATATATAAGATAAAAAAATGGCTAAAAGCCTCTGTGTTTTGAATTTTATCTCAAAAATCATTACAAGTGGATTTAAAAGTAAAGCAAGTAAAATAGCTAGCAAAAATGGGCTAAAAAACTTTAAGAATCCTTCAATGCTAGATATGAAATCTGATGGAGTATTAATAAATTTAAAAAATAAAATTCCAATAAATACGACTATTAAATAATATTTTATATTTTCTTTTGAAATAATAATCACTTCCTTAAAATAGTGTTTAGTCAGCTATTACATATTAATAGTATGTGAAAAGAAATTACAATTATTTAGGAAAATTAAATAATTTTTTAGCTTGTTTTTAATTAAGGTCTAGTATAGTATAATAATGTAGCAAAATTAACATTGATAAAATATTAAATAACATATAATTTAGGATAAGGAAGGATTATGTATGAGAATTAATAAGTATATAGCTTCTTGTGGAATTGCATCTAGAAGAAAAGCAGAAGAAATAATTATTGAAGGAAGAATAAAAGTAAATGGAAGTGTAGTAAAAGAGTTATCTTTTAATATTGATGAAGAAAAAGATATAGTAGAATTTGATAATAAAAAAGTAAAACCAAGTGAAAATTATATCTATATAGTATTAAATAAACCAGAGGGATATATAACTACAGTAAAGGACCAGTTTGACAGACCAAGTGTAATAGATATACTTAAAGATGTAAAGGAAAGAGTATATCCAATAGGAAGACTAGATTATGAAACTAGTGGACTTTTGATACTTACTAATGATGGCGATTTGACATACAAACTTACTCATCCAAAACATGAGATTGATAAAACGTATGTGGCAAGTGTGAAGGGAATTGTAAGTAATGATGAAATAAGAAGATTCGAGACAGGATTAAAAATAGAAGATTACACAACAGCACCTGCCAAAATAAGAGTAACTAAAGAAAATAAAGAAAAAAATTATTCTGTATGTGAAATAACCATACATGAGGGCAGAAATAGACAAGTAAGAAAAATGTGTAAAGCTATAAATCATCCAGTTTTAAATTTAAGAAGAATTTCTGTAGGGAAAATAATATTAAAAGATATAAAAATTGGAGAATATAGATACTTAACAGAAGATGAAATAAAATATTTAAAATCAATAAAATAAGATAAAAATGACACAAAGTTAATAGTAGGGAGAAATGATATTATGGCATATGCAAAATATTTAACTAAAATTACGGATATAAATAAATTTTATTTAGAAAATATTATACATGAAGGTGATATAGTAATTGATGCTACTATGGGAAATGGCTATGATACAAGGTATCTAGCTGATAAGGTCGGAGAAAAAGGCTTTGTGTATGCTTTTGATATACAAGAGGAAGCAATAAAGTCTACAAGAAAAAAATTAGAAAAAGAAGGATATATAGACAGAGTAAAATTGATTTTTGATGGGCATGAAAATATGAATAAGTATATAAAAGAAGAAGTTTCATGTGTTTTATTTAATTTAGGGTATCTTCCAAGAGCAAAACATTCAATTATAACCAAACCAGAAACAACTTTAAAAGCCATTAAATTGAGTTTAGGAATGTTAAAAGAAAATGGAATAATAAGTATTGCTATATATACAGGGCATGATGGAGGGCAAGAAGAAAAAGATTGTATATATAACCTTGTCAATAATTTAAATCAAGATGAATTTAATGTTTTAGAATCTAAGTTTTTAAATCAAGTCAATAACCCACCACAATTGATTTTAATTGAAAAGAAAAAATCACAGTAAATACTAAAAAAACTTGACAAGATTCTATTAAGAGTTAATATATATATTGTGACATATTAAAATTACTTTAAATAATAAGCATATGATAGTTTGCTTTCAAAATAAAATATACACTTAAATATGCAAAATAAGATGGATAACTTTTAAATGAGTAAAAATTGAAAAATTTAAAAGAAATATTGGATAAATATTAAAAAATGCAAGGAAAGATGGTATAATAAATTTAATCGAAAATACTATGTGAAGTATAAGGTATAGAAAAGTTAGAATTTTATGAGTTTAAGAAGTTATGATAAAAACTAAGATGAAATTGAGATAAAAAATAAAGTAATAAAATTTTTAGAGAAAAAGACAGTGTTAACAAAAACAAAATAGTTTATATAACTAAAAGGAGAAAAAAATGGAAGAAACAAATGAAATGAAGGACAGCAAACATTTGATATCAAATATACAATCTCAGTACACTAGATTGAGTAAAGGTCAAAAACTTATAGCACAATACATTTTAAATAATTATGATAAAGTTGCATTTATGACTGCATGCAAATTGGGTGAAACTGTAGGAGTAAGTGAGTCTACAGTTGTAAGATTTGCAAATGCCTTAGGTTATAGTGGATATCCTAAATTACAAGCTGCACTTCAAGAACTCATAAAAAATAAACTAACTACAGTACAAAGAGTTGAAATGGCACATGATTATTCCGATGATTTCGCAATACTGAATAAAGTTTTAAAGAGTGACATAGATAATATAAGATCTACTTTAGAAGAAATTGACGAAAGAGCATTTAAAGAAGCTTCTAATAAACTTTTAAAAGCTAGAAAAATATATATACTTGGAATGAGAAGCTCTTTTGTAGTAGCTCAATATTTAGGTTTTTACTTAGATATAATACTTGACAATGTTCATATAATTAGAATGGATATGGGAGATGCTTTTGAGCAGATTGTAAGAATAAATGAAGAAGATGTTATAGTTGCGATTAGTTTCCCTCGTTATTCAAAGAAATCTTATCAAATTGTCAATTATGCTAAGGAAAAAGGAGCACATGTAATATCATTAACAGATAGTTTATTTGCACCAGTAGCAGCACTTGCAGACAACACTCTCTTAGTTAAAAGTAATATGGCTTCGTTTGTAGATTCTCTAGTTCCAGCGCTTAGTATTTCAAATGCTCTTGCTATATCTGTTGGAATGAAGGAAAAAGAAGATATTAAACAACACTTTGATGATTTGGAGCAAATTTGGAAAAGATATTCTGTGTATGAGTAAAGTTTCCATATTAATAAGCATTATTAGTTATTAAAAGGTTCAAATATAGTGATGTTTGGACAAAATATTATAAAAAACTGACTGGCATTTAACTGTCAGTCAGTTTTTTTATTTTTATATAAGGAAATTTGGAATACATGGAAAAATATGTTTAATATATTATTAATCAGGGTATAAAATATTATAAATAGAATGATAAGAGGTGGATGAAATGCTTATACATAATAAAAGTTTCTATCCAAATGATATATTTTCAAGATTAGATTTTTCAAGAATAAAAAGTCAGTTAAAATTGATAGACAATGACTTATCAGACTTTGGAAGCATATGTGTAATCGAAAAAGAACATTATACAATAAGCGTAAATAGTATAGGTGAGATAAATGTGTATTATGATTTAGAGTATGAAAATAATGTAAAAAGAATAGTTGATGAAATTGAAAAGCTATTTAAATCTCAAGTTAGAACGTTTAGTATATCTACATACAGAAATTGATAATTGAAAGATAGAAACTAAAAATAATCACTACTATCTTTTTTTAACTAGAAAATCTAATACTAAAGATGTAGGTAGATTACAAATATTAGATAGAATCAGTAATAATATAATCTATAACATGTATGGATAAACTAATGTAATAATATAAACAGAGGTATAAGCAGATGAAAAGTTAGATATTTTGCTAACAGTGCAAATAAACATTGGGTAGAAAAGAATGTACAAAGATTGGGGTATGTGGTAAAATTATCAATCGAAAAGTATGAATTGCTATGCTAAAGTTCTTATAGGTAGTGGAGAGCAAATATATAAAGGAACAGTTTCTTTTTTAGAAGATAGTTTGTTTATTACTTTAATCAATGTTAATTTTAATGGTGATGTTATAGTAAAATAATAAGAAACATATATTGTAATAAAAAAGAGTGCTTTTAAACACTCTTTTTTAATCATCTTCATCTTCTACATATTCAAGTATGTCGCCTGGTTGGCAGTCTAAAGCTTTACAAATTTCGTTTAGAGTAGTAAATCGAATAGCCTTTGCTTTTCCAGTTTTTAAAATTGATAGGTTTGCATTTGTGATATCTATTTTTTCTGCCAAATCTTTAAGTGATATCTATTTTTTTGCCATCATTACATCTAGGTTAACTACAATTGCCATAACATCACCTCTATATCGTCAAGTCATTATCTTCTTTTATTTTTATAGCTTTATCAAATATTTCAGAAATTACAAAGCACATTAGTGCAAATACAAAAGAAATAACCATAAGTGGTGAAATACCTCCACTATTGTCCCAAAATATCATTATAGGACCAGTATTTGAGCCATAACCAATTATACATTCAATTGTAGTATTTACTAATAAACAACATCCCATTGTTTTGAATCTTTTTACATTTTCAAGTATGAATGGGGAGTATTTAGTACTATTAATTATAAATATCAAGAATAAAATGACTATAAAGTAGTCAGAAAAATATAGTATTCTTGCAATTAAAGTAATTACTTTGTCAGAACTAAAATCATATAAAAACATAGGTATCATACATAAGAATATTATACCAGCAACACCTAAAAGTGATAACAGAAAATATAGAAATACTGATAATATATTACTAAAAAATTTTGTACTCATAAAATATCATCTCTTTAATATAAACTATATTATTGATTATAATATATAATTTATTGTTTTTAAATAATAAATTGTTGGTATAACATATAAAGCCATTATAATATATATTAAAAAGAAGAATATATAATGTAGTGAGTTTATATTAAAAAGATTATGCAAACTAGTGTTAATCAATAGAAGATTGTAGTATTATTTTTTATTTAACTAAAGTATTTAACCATTTGTATAATGTATTTAATTCTTCTGGTGTGTTAAACCAATGTTTACCATTTTCCATAATAGCAAGGTTACAATTAAACTTTTCTACAAATCTCTCTACAACACTGATTTCAGTAAGTTCATCGTACTTACCATATAATATGTTTGTTGGTACATTCCATTGAGTAATAGGATGTTGTTTTACATATTGTAGATATTCCCATGAAAGAGTATGCCCAAATGAAGTTGGGATAATTAGTTCATGTTTAAGTTGTTCTTCTGATACATTTGCCCAAAGCATCATATTTGAAATAAGCTGTTGCATATCAAGAATTGGAGATACAAAAATACACTCCTTTAAGTTCTCTTTTTCAAAGCTTAGCATACTAAACCATGCTCCAATGCTATTTGCATATAACGAAATTTGATTCCAGTGGCATTTTGCATATTCCATAATGGATACTAGCTCTGGAACAACATGCCATGGGTCAAATGAATTCTTTTCTTCTTTACGTTCTCCATGTTCAGGCAAATCAATACTTAAAACTTGCCATCCATGACGAACAGCAATATTAGCAAAAGCTTCAGCCTCCTCTTTATAACCACATTGACCATGTATATAAATATATAATTTACTTGAAGGATTTCCCAAAAGGATTGAAGGAATTCCATTAATTTGAAAATGTTTTTTTTTCATAAAAATCTCCTCTCAGTTTGATATATTAGTTATTGTTATGTTAATCAAACTATAAAATGATGTTGTGTAGTATCTAATTCAATATAATACTAATTAACTTAGCTATAAAACTAATTTAATTAGTATTATATTGAATTAGAATTAAATTGTCAAGATTTTATGATACGATAAAGCATTTTGTAAGTTTCAATTATTGACTAAACTAATTAGATTAGTTAAACTAATAAAGTAATTAATTTTAAATGAAAGAGGGAGAATCATGCGTGTTAGTAGAGAAATGGTTATACAAGTTGCATCAGATATAGCTAATAAAGATGGGCTTAACAAGGTTTCTTTAAAAGTTATTGCAGAAAATCTAGGTATACGTACACCATCTTTATACAATCATATAGAAAGTCTGGATGACTTGTTACTTGAAGTAGCTCATAAAGGTATGAGAGAGATGAATAATCAGATGACAAAGGCGGTTATTGGCAGTTTGGGAGATACAGCTATAAAATATATAAGTATTACATATTTTAATTTTATAATTTCTAATCCTGGTGTTTATGAAACAATTCAGTGGGCTACTTGGCATGGAAATAATGAAACATTAGAAATCTTTAATGAATATAAATCCTTATTAGAAAAACTTATTCTTTCTTGTAATCTAAAAATAAAGAATACAGGTGAAGTATTAAATCTAATAATGAGTGTACTTCATGGTTACTCGACTTTGCAACTTGGGAAATCACTTTTGAATAAAGAAGAAGCTATAAAAGGTTTAACTGATTCTATTGATACTGTATTATTAGGTATCCATAAAAAATATGATTAAGTAGGTAAATCAACTAGTTTAACGTACTTATTGAACACGTCTTCATAAGGCATACAAATTAAAATTCCATGATAAAAATTTCATCATTTGTATCAAATGAAAAACTGTAGGACAGCAGTGTATTGCAAGAATGCTTATTTTCTAATGAACAATCGTGCTTACAAATAGGAGATATAAAGAGAAACAGTATGGGTTAAGCTTAATAATGGAGTTGATTTATATATTGGTCAAAAAAGATAACAAAAAATAAATCAGAGCTCCATATTAGTAAAGTTTTTAAAGTATGTTATTAAAAAAATAAAAAAGATAGTTCTATTTTTAAAGCGTAATTTAAAAGCAAAGCCACTATAAAAGATTTAAGAGACTTTGCTTTTTATTTGGTTTATTATATTAACAATTTCATAGGGGTAAAACGTATACCATCAGAAATTTGTTCAACTGCAGTATCTTTAAATCCTAATTTGTGATAAACTTCAACAGCATAAGGTGATGAATTTACAGTTATTCCAGTTAAATTAGTTTTATTAAAAGTACAATATTCTATACCGGTAGCCATTAATTTTTTTGCAACTCCACGTTTATGATAATTTTTATCTACAAATAGCATACATATATGATTTAAGTCTCTAATAGCTAAGACTCCAATCAATTTTTCACAATCGAAACAACCCCAAAAGAAGAGTGATTTTTCTTTGACTTTTTCAATAATAGAGTTATATTCTATAAATTCATGAAATGACTTAATTCCTTCATCACAATAATCTGGAGATTCAAATTCTTCAAATACGTTCCAGATTAGGTCTAATGCATTTTTAATATCATCTTCATTTAATTCTCTTATTAAATATTCTTTTAACATCATAAACAACACCTCTATTATTAAAATTTTTAATTATAATTATATACCTTAAATATATTTAATTCAATATAATTTATTTTATAAATTTAGAATATTATAATAATATATAATTTATATAGTATAGTTAGACTATAAAAAGTATTTAATCATATACAATTTAATAAATCAAATAAGCTTAAAACAATATTATGTAGAATAAAAATATATATGATACAATAGTGTTATATTCAAAATGTTAAAATAAAAATATATACAATATATTTAAAACTATTATGTAATTAGAAAAGGAGATAAGTATGCAGATTATTGATATAAATATAAATAATATTGACAATGAACATATATGTTGTGCAATTTCTGAAAAAAAAGGAGAAAATTGTGTTTCTTCTAAAAAACTTTGGATGAAAAGCAATTTTGATAAAGGTCTTGTATTTAAACGATTAGATGTAAGGGGGAAAGCTTTTATAGAATATATTCCAGCAGAAAATGCATGGTGTCCTGTAATTGCAGACAATTATATGTTTATTAACTGTTTTTGGTTATCTGGAAAATTTAAGGGGCAAGGATATTCTAATCTATTGTTACAGGAATGTATTGATGATGCAAAATCAAAAGGAAAATATGGATTAGTTGTGCTTTCATCTAGTAAAAAAATTCCCTTTTTATCTGATGCCAAGTATCTAAAATATAAGGGATTTTGTTTAGCAGATACATCAGAACCAAATTATGAGTTATTGTATTTTCCATTTACTGATAATGTTCCTATTCCGTGCTTTAAGGATTGTGTGAAAAAAAGAAAGTTAAACGAGAATGGTATAGTTTTATATTATAGTAATCAGTGTCCACATACAGAAAAATATGCTCCTATTTTGAATAAAATTGCAAATTCTAGAGGTATTGATGTAAATCTTATAAAATTTGAAACAGCAAAAGAAGCACAAAATGCTCCTGCACCATTTACTACATATAGTCTTTTTTTTAATGGTGAATTTGTAACTAACGAGATACTTTCTGAAAAAAAGATTGAAAAATTTTTAGATAGTAAAGTTAAAAAAATTTAACTAAAAATAGATATAAATATCGTATTTTAAAAACATATTATTTTATAATTTAATATATTTTGAAATTTTATTAAATTTACAAAAGATAAATTATAAAATTATTTGATAAGAGATTCTTAAGTGGTGATAGTTAAATTCTATCACCATTTTTACCAACAATTATTTGGTGCTTATAAAATATATTTTAATTTCTAAATTATTTTAAAGAAATTTTCTACTATGTCATAACTATTGTAATGAAATTTATTATTAATTATTATATAGTTAGAGATAATAAAATATTATAATTAAGATGAATTATAATATGTTTAAAATGTATTAGTTATTAAATAAAATCTATACTATAAAAAGAGGTGAAATAAAAGAGAAATTATAATAATATAAAGAGCTGTGAATTTGGTATTTAGTGCATTATCAGACAGTATAAGATTAAGTATATTATCAGAATTGAATAAAAAAGAAACTATATGTGTGTGACTTAGTTGAATACTTTAATGTGCCTCAATCAAAATTATCATATCATTATGTTATTAGATGCTAATTTAGTACTAAAAGAGAGGCAAGGTAAATGAAATTATTATAGTATTAACATGAGTGAATTAGAAAACTTTTTATCAAAAGAACTAATTCTTAAAATTTTTAAAAAAATATACTTGAACACATCAATTTTTTTTGATACAATTCTAATCAACATATCAAAAAAAATTGATGTGTTGTAGTAATTTTATTATTTTTTAGAATAGGAAGGTGAATCTATGATAGAGATTTTTAATAAGTTTATATATTTGTTTACAGAATTAACTATTTTATTTTTAGGAATAAGTTTTTTAATTGGGATTATACAACAAACTATTTCAGAAGAAAAGATAAGAAGTATGTTGAGTACAAAAAATAAATTTTTAGGTTATGTAAATGCATTGATATTAGGGACATTTACACCCTTTTGCTCATGTTCTACAGTACCAGTATTAGTTGGACTGACAAAAGTAAAAGCTCCATTTGGTCCAACTATGACATTTTTATTTACATCACCATTTTTAGACCCAGCTGTAGTAGTTCTTATGTTAGCTCTGTTTGGAGTAAAAATAACAGTCGTATATTCGGCTATAGTATTAATGTTAACATTGATAATAGGAATTTTGCTTGAAAAACTAGGTTTTGAAAAGTATGTAAAAAATGTAGATGTAAAAAAGAGTCAAGAAATAAATTTATATGATGTAAGTTTAAATCTTTCAAGAAAAGAACTAATAAAAAAGTATCTAATTGATTCAGCAAAAGATGCTTTGAAGCTGTATATATCAGTATTACCTTATTTAATAATAGGAGTACTGATTGGTTCTTTAATGTATAATGTTGTGCCACAGGATGTCATAGCTAAATATGTAGGAGACGATAATTTATGGGCTGTTCCAATAGCTGCTATATTAGGTATTCCTCTATATTTAAACTCAACAACAATTTTACCAATAGGAGTAGCACTTTCAAGTACAGGTATAGGGTTAGGTCCTATAATAGCTTTAATTATAGGAGGAACAGGTGCTAGCATACCAGAAATAATTTTATTAAATAAGTTATTCAAAAAACAACTTATAATAACATTTATAGTAGCTACATTTGTAATAGCTATTAGTGCAGGATATTTAGTTCAATTTATTATGTAGTTTAACTAAAAAAGATATTTGTAGGTTTTACTATATACTTTACAAATATCTTTTTTAGGCGTATCATACGATTAAAAGTGAATATGATTATATATAGAAAATAAAAAATAAAATTTTTTGGTTTATATGTTCCTTAATACTTGGTTGTGAATTTGATTTTTATTTTACTATTAAAGATACAAATGAAAAAGTATAATAGGAGGAAATTATTATATGAAAGTAACTTTGTATACAGGAGAGATTAATTTTTTTAAGAGATTTTTAAGATGATGAGCTTGCAAAAAATTATATAGGAGATTTATACTATCTTATATAGGTTTAGTTGATTTTAAAAATGTACTAAATTTTTATGGTGAAATTGAGATTGCTTATGGTTTAGGTTATAATTATAAAAGGCAAGGATATATGACAGAAGCTGTTGAAAAAACATGTGATTGGGGATTAAGTCAACCAAATGTTTCTTCTGTAATAGCTGAAACTGATATTGAAAATATTGCTTCACAAAATGTTTTATTGAGATGTGGATTTAAATTATATCGCAATTTGAATACAAAATGGTGGAAATTAACTATATAGAAAATATTTCCAAAAATTTATAAATTATATTGACAAAGTAAAAAAAATAAACTATTATATAATACAACAAGAAAAGAAATCAAAATCCTGTGAAAAAGAGAGTAGCATAAAAGTAATTGATAGAGAGCTGGGGATGGTGGAAGCCTAGCAATGAACTTTATTGTGAATAGAGCTTTGGAGGAGATTACCAGAATTAATAGTATGGTAATTGGTGAATCTCGCCTTAAGAGATTAGAGTGGGTAAGATTATCTTATCAATTAGAGTGGTAACGCGGGTGTATATTCGTCTCTTGGTCTTTGACCAAGAGGCTTTTTTAATTTTAAATATGCATTTGTAGATACTTTTTAATTTGATTTGCAAGGATTATTATAATTTTGCCAATAAGAGTGGTACCGCGGAAATTCGCCTCTTAGCATTTATAATGCTAAGGGGCTTTTTGTTTTAGTTAGAAGATTTTAATCTATGTATTATCAAATGATTATTATATGAAAAAAAGAGTGAAAAAATATAATTTTGATATTATTTGAATATAAAAATGGAGGGAATAAAATGAGTAAAATAAAAGCTGGGATTATTGGAGCAACTGGATATGTGGGAGTAGAATTGCTGAGATTATTAATAAATCATGATAAAGTCGAAGTGACAGCAATAGGGTCGAATTCATATGTGGGAAAAGATATAGTTGATATATACCCGAGTATAGGCTATAAAAATAGCATGATATGTATAGAAAATGAAAAAGTTATTGATATGTGTGATGTTGTGTTTACTGCTCTTCCACATGGAGTTAGCGAAAAGCTTGCAATAAAAGCAATTGAATCAAAAAAGAAAGTTATAGATTTAGGTGCTGATTTTAGAATAAAAGATGAAGAAACATATAATAAATGGTATGGAGTATCTTTTATAGATGAAATCTTACACAAAAAAGCTGTATATGGATTAAGTGAAATATACAAAGATGATATAAAAGATGCAGATATAATTGCAAATCCTGGGTGTTATCCTACTAGTATTTCTTTACCATTGATACCATTATTAAGTTCTAAATTAATAAAAAATAATATAATAATTGACTCTAAATCAGGGCTTACAGGAGCTGGTAGAGAATTATCAATTAGTAGTCACTTTACTGAAGTTAATGAAAATATAACTGCATATAAGATAGGAAAACATAGACATACTCCAGAAATAGAACAAAATTTAAGTGAAGCCTATAAAGAAAAAGTAAAGGTAGTTTTTACACCAAATCTAATTCCAGTAAATAGAGGAATATTATCAACTATATATTGTATGAAAGAAGATAATATTTCTATAGATTGTATACATAAAAAATTAACTGATTATTATGAAAATAAAGAATTTATAGAAGTTCTTCCATTAGACAAAGTAGCTTCCTTAAAGAATGTTAAGTTCTCAAATAAATGTGTAATATCATTGCATGAGAATGAAGATACATTAATAATCTGTTCAGCTATAGATAATATGATTAAGGGAGCAGCAGGACAAGCTATACAAAACATGAATATAATGTTTGGTATTGGTGAAACTACAGGTTTAAAAAATATTGCACCGTCATTTTAGGAATGAAAAAATACTAAACTCATATAAGTAGGAGGAGAAAGATGGAAATTATAAAGGGTGGAGTTACAGTTTCAGAAGGATTTTTTGCCTCAGGAATTCACTGTGGCTTGAGAAAAAATAAAGAAAAAAGAGATTTAGCTTTGGTTTATTCGGATGTTTTGTGTGATGCAGCAGCAGTAGTTACTCAAAATAAAGTAAAAGGAAATCCTGTTTATGTAACACAAGAACATATTAAAAATGGAAAAGCACAAGCTATCATAGTAAATAGTGCTAATGCTAATACCTTTAATGGAAAAGAAGGGCTTATAAATGCTTATAAAATGGCTAAATTCACCAGTGAGAAATTAAATATCAAAGAAAATGATGTTTTAGTTGCATCTACAGGTGTTATAGGAAAGCCACTAAATATAGGTTTAATAGAAGAAAATATGGATGAGTTGGTAAATAATTTAAGTAAACAAGGTCATATTGGGGCAAGAGAAGCGATTATGACAACTGATATTATAAAAAAAGAAATAGCAGTAGCAATAATGTATGGAGATAAAAAAATAACTATCGGAGGTATGGCAAAAGGTTCGGGTATGATACATCCTAACATGGCAACAACTTTAGGATTTATAACTACAGATGCAAATATTGATGGAACTTTGTTAAAAGAGTCTTTAAAGATTGCTGTAGATAAAAGTTTTAATAGAGTTAGTGTAGATGGAGACACAAGTACTAATGATATGGTCATGATTCTAGCAAATGGAAAAGCAAAAAATGAAAGAATTAACAAAAAAGATGAACATTATCAAGTATTCTTAAGTGCACTTACATATGTTTGCATAGAACTTGCTAAACTTGTTGCTAAAGATGGAGAAGGATGTACAAAACTAATTGAATGTTATATAAATGGAGCATTAAGTGAAGAACATGCAGTAAAATTGGCAAAAACAGTTATATCGTCTTCGTTAGTAAAGACAGCTGTATTTGGAGCTGATGCAAACTGGGGAAGAATACTGTGTGCTTTAGGTTATGCAGGTGAAGAAATAGAGATGGAAAAAGTGGATATTATTTTTGAGAGCATGAAGGGATATATTGAAGTATGTAAAAATGGAAATGGACTAGACTTTAATGAAGAAAAAGCAAAAAAAATTATTGAAGATGATGAAATAAGCATATTAGTAGATTTAAATATGGGAAATGCTCGAGGAAATGCATGGGGATGTGATTTAAGCTATGATTATGTAAGAATAAATGGAAGTTATAGAAATTAGGAGGAAATACTTTAATGATTAATATAGAAAAAGCAAATACACTTATAGAGGCTTTACCATATATAGAAAAGCATCAAGGTAAGACTATTGTAGTTAAATATGGTGGAAGTGCAATGAAAAAAGATGGTTTAAAAGAGTCTGTTATGGAAGACCTTGTACTAATGAGTTATGTTGGAATTAATATAGTTTTAGTACATGGTGGAGGCGCAGAGATTAATAAAATGCTTGCTAAAGTAGACATAGAAAGTAAATTTGTAAATGGTCTTAGATATACAGATGAGGAGACTATGGAAATTGTAAAAATGGTACTTGCTGGAAAAGTGAATAAAGACTTGGTGAATAAAATAAATACAAAAGGTGGGAAAGCAGTAGGGCTTTGTGGAATAGATAACAACATGCTTTTATGTGACCCATATAAAAATTATGAACTAGGATTTGTTGGAGAAATAAAAAAAGTAAATGTTGAACTTATAGAATCTTGCCTAAAGTCAGGGTATATTTCAGTAATTGCGACTATAGGTGTTGGAGACGATGGAGAAACTTATAATATAAATGGAGATACAGCTGCTTCTGCTATAGCTAAAGAGTTAAATGCAGATAAATTGATACTTCTTACAGATGTGCCAGGTTTATTAAGAGAACCAGATGAAGAAAAATCATTAATAACAGAAGTTATATTAGAAGATGTCGACAAATTATTTGAGGAAGGGATAATTACTGGAGGTATGATACCTAAAATACAGGGGTGTGTAGATGCTTTAAATAATGGAGTAAATAGGGTACATATTTTGGATGGAAGAGTTCCACATTCCATAATAACAGAGTTATTTACTGATAGTGGAATAGGTACATTGATAAGAAAATAAAATTAATAATAAGCAAAATACAATAAAATCATAAGTTTAAGAGGGGATAATAAAAATGAATAATAATAGTACAAGTTCAAAGTGGGATGAATATTTTATAGATACATATAACCAGCCTAATTTTGTTATAGATTATGGTGAAGGAAGTTGTTTTTTTGATACTGATGGCAATAAATATATAGATTTTACGAGTGGATATGGGGTATCTTCTCTTGGATATAGCAATAATATTCTAAAAAATACTCTAAAGGAGCAAGTGGATAAGTTACTGCATACTTCAAATCTATATTTTAATGAGCCAGTATTGTATGCAGGAGAGAAAATAATTAATGCAAGTGGGATGGATAAAGTATATTTTTGTAATTCTGGAACAGAAGCAAATGAAACAGCATTCAAAATAGCAAGAAAGTATAGTAGTGATAAATATGGTGAAGATAGAGGAACAATCATAAGTTTGAAAGATTCTTTTCATGGTAGAACAATGATGTCTTTGATGGCAACTGGTATGGATAAATATCATAAGTATTTTTATCCACTTCCCAAAGGTTTTAAATACATAGAAAGAAATAATATTGAAGATTTTAAAAATAATATTGATTCAACAGTTTGTGCGATAATTCTTGAAGCAATTCAAGGTGAAGGTGGAGTTAATGTTCTTGAAAAGGATTATGTTTTGGAACTAGTAAAAATATGTAAAGAAAAAGACATAGTAGTAATTTTTGATGAAGTTCAATGCGGTATAGGAAGAACTGGTAAACTTTTTGGATATGAATATTTTGATGTAAAACCAGATATAGTTACCATAGCAAAAGGACTGGGAGCAGGAATACCAGTAGGCGGAGTATTAGTAAATAAAAAACTTTCAAAAGTACTAGGAAAAGGAGACCAAGGTACAACTTTTGGTGGTAATTTATTAGCTATGGTGGCAGCTTCAGTTGTATTAGATGAGATATCTAAAGACGGTTTTTATAATGAAGTATTAGAAAAAGGAAATTATATAAGAAAATCTATTGAAGATTTTAATAGTAAAGTTGTACTAAAGACAAAAGGTATTGGTTTAATGATAGGAATTGAAACTAATATCGAATCTAGTATTATAGAAGAGAAAGCTAGAAAAAAAGGATTGCTTATTTTGACTGCTGGTAAAAATGTATTGAGATTTTTACCACCATTAACAATCAGCTATAAAGAAATAGATGAGGCTCTTGAAATCCTAAAAGATATATTACTAGAAATTAATTAAATATTCAAAAAGTAATCGATTAAAGATAAGAATCAAAGTAAATAAAAAGTAAAGTGATAACAAGTTTAATTGAATTTAAAAAGTTTATAAAAAGGGGCGAATTAATATGAATAATATAAGTTTAAAAGGAAAGAGTTTTTTGACATTAAAGGATTTTACAAAAGAGGAGATTAGATATTTATTAACTTTATCTAGTTATTTAAAAACTAAGAAAAAGGTGGGGATAAAGGGCGATTTGTTACAAGGTAAAAATATAGCTTTATTATTTGAGAAAACATCAACAAGAACTAGATGTTCATTTGAAGTAGCTGCTCATGATGAAGGGGCACACGTAACTTATCTAGGTCCTAATGATTGTCATATGGGCAAAAAAGAGTCTGTATCAGATACAGCAAAAGTTCTAGGAAGATTCTATGATGGGATAGAATTTAGAGGATTTAAACAAGAAACAGTTGAAAGTTTGGCAAAATATTCTGGTGTACCTGTTTGGAATGGGCTAACAGATGAATATCATCCAACACAAATACTTGCAGACTTTTTAACAGTAATTGAAAATGTAGATAAAGATTTGAATAAAGTTAAATTTGTATATGTTGGTGATGCTAGAAACAACATGGGAAACTCATTGATGATAGGATGTGCTAAAATGGGAATTCATTTTATAGCTCTTGCACCTAAGGAGCTTTGGCCAAATGAAAAATTAGTTAAAGAAATGAAAGAAATAGCTAAGAAGTCTAAGGGAGATATAATGCTGACTGAAAATATTGATGATGTTAAAGGTGCAGATGTTATATATACAGATGTATGGGTTTCTATGGGAGAAGAAGAGCAATATGAAACAAGAATAAATCAACTTAAGGATTATCAAGTAAATATGGATATGATAAAGAAAACTGAAAATGAAAATGTTATATTTTTACACTGTCTTCCAGCATTTCACGATTTAGAAACTAAAGTTGCTCAGGAGATTTATGAAAAATTTGGATTATCAGAATTAGAGGTTACAGATGAAGTATTTAATTCAAAACATTCAAAGGTATTTGAAGAAGCTGAAAATAGAATGCATACTATAAAAGCTGTTATGGTTTCTACAATGACTGATGTAAATATGAACAATAATTTAGTATAAATATTCATAGATATTTCTTAGTTTAGGTTTTTCTTTAATAAAAATTCATAAAATATTTTAAATATATCATTCAAAAACTCTTATTATATGTTAAAATAACTTATGTATCAACAAATTAAGAGGGAGGATTTGAGATATGAAAAAAATTATATTAGCTTTAACAACTTTTTTCTTAGTAATATCTTTAACAGCATGTTCAAGTGCAAAGCCAGAAGATACAATTGATAGTTTTTTTAACAGTGCAAAGAAGTTTGATTTTGAAGGCATGAATAAGGTGATGGAAAATAATGACGAAAAATATAAAGATATATTAAAAGAATTAGAGACAGAAGACCCAAATACACAATATGTTTTAGATTATCTAAAACAGAATGCATCTAAAATCACATATACAATAAAAGACAGTGAGGTTAAAGGTGATAAGGCAACAATCAAAGTAGAATGTAAATTTATAGATTCAACACCATTACTTCAAGAGATAGTAGCTGAGGCATTTACAAAGATGATTGGTATGAGTTTTTCAGGACAAGACCTAACTGATGAGAAAACAACTGAAATGCTAGTATCTATTATGAAAGAAAAACAAAAAAGTGTTAAAGAGACTTATGTAACAAAAACTGTGGAGTTTGAATGTTCTAAAAAAGATAATAAATGGATAATAAGTTCAGTAAATGATACAGTAGCTGATGTATTGTTATCTAATCTTGTTACAGCAGGACAAGAATTTTCTAACTCTATGAATGCCCTTGAATAATATTAGCTTAGGTGTAGTAAAGCAATAAATATATGACTATTTTTATAAATAAACATATAAATATTTACGAAGGATACCATTTCTGGTATCCTTTTTATTAATATACTGAAATACATGGTTAATTTCTATATTATTAAGAAACTATGATATATGTTATAAGCTTATACTATTTGATATAAACTTATAACATATATTTTTTATAATATAGTACATGAAATTTATTTAACTAATTTTAGATATTTATTGATAACTGATTCAGCTAAACATTTTGATGAATCAACAATATTTATTGAAGAATATGATTTTTCTAAAACTACATTTAAATCAGTACAAGCTATTACTATATTTTCTATAGATTCGCTTTTAACATCTTCGATAAGTTTATTCCAAATATCGATATTATGTGGATTTTCTTTATCTATTTTTATATTTTGAATAAGAGTGTTTAATTGTGTTTGCCATTCATCTTTAAATATAAATTCATGCCCATTATATATTATACCATTTTGGTAAATTGTAGATTCAAAGGTTGAACTAGTCGAAAAAAGAGTTACTTTTTGCGAGATAGTAGGTAATTTCTTAACTGTTTCTTCTACAATATTTAACAGTGGTATATTAATTGATTCTTTTAATTCTTTAAAATATATGTGTGCTGAATTGCATGGCATTGCAATAAAATTTACACCAGTTGCTTCAAGTTTTTGTAATCCATCAATTATAGTTTCTTTCATAAGTTCATGGTTTATTGGACGGTCAAGATAAAATGGAGTAGGTAATGAATATATCATCATCTTTGGAAATTCATCATCATATTTTGCTCCATATTGAGATTGACATTCATCGATAACTAAATCAATAAAGGGTGCTGTTGACCTTGGACCCATTCCAGTTAAAATACCGATTAATTTTTCATTCATAAAAATTATCCCCTTATATATAAATATATTTATGTATAAAATTACGTTTTATAATAGATTATATTATATAATTATATAATATAAATATAAAGTAAATCTTTAGATTATATATTTTAGTATACTTTCTTATATAAAAATTATTTTAAATCAAGATTATCTAGTATTTTTAAAAATATTTTTACAGCAGTATCTAAATCCTCTACAGAAACACTTTCATTAGGATTATGACTCACGCCTCCAGCACATCTTATAAATACCATACCAATATCAGTTATATTATCCATTTCCTGAGCATCATGGCCAGCACCACTATAAATATAAAAAGGATTAAGATTTAAATCTATAAAACTTTTTTCTATGATTTTTGTTATTTTATTGGAACATGGTACAGGGACATTTTCAAAAGCAAGTTCACTTGTATAATTAAGTTTTCTATTTTCACATATATGAGATATTTCATTAAATATCTTTTCTACTGAATTATCAAGAATTTCTTGAGAACAAGAACGTACATCAAGAGTAAATTCAGCTCTTTCAGGTACTACATTTGATGAAGACGGATAGAAATTCATCTTTCCGACAGTAGCAACCAAATCATTAGTCGTTTTAGCTAGATTTTCAATTGATAATACACATTCACAAGCACCACATCCAGCATCAAATCTCATATTCATTGGCAGTGTACCAGCATGTCCAGATTTACCATTTACTGATATCTTAAAACTTTTAAATCCTGTAATACTTGATACAATTCCAGCAGGAAGAGCTTCATTTTCTAAGACAGGTCCTTGTTCAATATGAAATTCTAAATATGCATCTATATCTTTTCTAGGATGTAAATTTATTAAGTTTTTAGTATTAAATCCAAATTTTGTTACAGCTTCTTCAAGTGTAATCCCATTTTCATCAACAGATTTAAGCAGTTTTTCTTTAAAAGTACCAGCAAAAACTTTGCTTCCCATTAAAGAAGTTTCAAATCGAGTTCCTTCCTCCTCAGCGAAAGCAACCAGCTTAATATTGAAAGGGTAAGACTTATTATTGTGTTTTGCTTCCTCAAGTCCAATTAGAGGAACTATTATTCCTAGCATACCATCAAATATACCTCCACATTTTACACTATCTTGATGAGATGCAACTACTAATGTAGGAGCATTTGGAAAACTTGATTTATATGTACCTATAACATTTCCAATGTCATCAATTTCAATATCAAGATTCAAATCTCTCATCCATGAACTAATTAAATCAATAGATTTTTTATGTTCTTCAGTTAAGATGAGTCTTGTAAGACCATTTGTTGTTGAACTTATTTTTCCTAATGTTTGTAGATATTCCATACATTTTTTTCCTAGCATATTTACCTCCTAAAGATATAATTTTTTATTTGAGCTAATATTAGCTTTTAAACTTATAATTTATAAACTTTCAAATAGTTTTGTATTTATAATAAAACACTATTTTAGCATTAACAATAATATAAGAATATAAAAGATGTAGAAGAAGAACAGAAGTTTTAAGTTAAAAATATTAAATATGATTTTTATTACTATAGTGTTTTTTTAAAGTAATATCTCTTTCCAGTTATAGGATAATTTTCAAGTGAAAATACCTTATGGTATCCAAATTTCTCATAAAATTTAGGTGCTTGAAAACTGAATGTATCTAAAAAAGCATATTTACAACCTCGTTCTTTAGCAATTTTTTCCGCATTATATAAAAGTTGACTTCCAGTACCTTTATATCTAAGCTTCTCACTAACCCATAAGTATTTTATAGAAAGCCAATTACCATGAGTAACACCTATAAAACCCGCAATAATTTGGCCTGTTTTATCTCGAATATATATTCCTAAATCTACTGGATTTTTATCTTCAAGTCTAGCAAGATTATATTTTAATAATCCTTGAAAAATAGTATCTTCATCTTGTTTTTCTATTTTTTCTGTAATTTCTAATTCCATATTTGAATTGTCTCCTTGTATAATCTTTTGTATATTGGTATTTTTAACAAAATCAGTTGAAAGAATATAGTTTAACATTATTCTAATAGGCATTTATGCTGATGTCAAACTAAGAATAGTAATAAAATTATAAATACCTAGTAGAGATTAACAACAAAAAATAAAATACTACCAAAATAAATTCGATAGTATTTCATTTAAATCACTCAAATAGAGAAACATATGTAGCATATTTTATACTTCTTTTTTACTATAGATTTTTGATGATATAAAATATGAAACCACAAATAGAAAAGTAGCAATAAATGGAAGAGAATATGTTAGTGTATTAAATATAATTTCTATAGAAATAGGTGAACTAATATTTTCTAAAATACTTTTAAAAACCAATAAAGCTAGTGTTGGAACTAAAAAGCATAAAATCATTAACAAACGAGCTCTTTCTGTACCAAATTTATAAATAAGTGGTAAAATAAGGCTACCAAAACATACAGAAACTGATAAGGTTAATGCATTGATAAGTAGTGTTTCACTTAATACAAGTGTATTTTTAAAATAACCGATAATGATACTAACTATAAGTGAAACAAGGACACCTATAAAGCTAAATATTAACATAGTTAAATATTTACTTAATACAATATCATTACGTTTAATAGGCATTGTAAGTACATAACTATCCCATTTATTTAAATCATCATATGAAAATGTTGAAACAATCATTGTGGTACATAAAACTATAATAACACCTATAAAGTTATTAACATTTCCATCTCCCAAAGAAGACATAAAGCCAAACATAATGATGAATAAAAGTATAAACTTTACATTTCCTTTCAAATTAAGTAAATCTTTTAAAATTAGACCTTTCATTATTTATCACCTCTCACATAAAATAACATAATTTCTTCTATAGACGTATTATCAACAATACAGTTTGGATGTTTTGATATAAATCTATGTTTATCTTTAAGAAGTACATCATATCCAAATTGGCTTTTACGATAATATGAATAATCTTCTTTTGTAAGGTTACCAAAGTCACTAGGTTTACATTTTAAAATTCCCATAGTATCAATTAATTCATCCTTATTTTCACTAAATACAATTTTTCCTTTATGTATAAATGTAATATAGTCTGCTATTTTATCTAAATCGCTTGTAATATGTGAAGATAAAATAATAGAGTGTTCTTCATCTTGTATAAAATCTAAAAATATATCTAGTATTTCTTCACGAACGATAGGGTCAAGTGAACTAGTTGCTTCATCTAGTATTAATAGTTTTGGTTTATGTGATAGGGCTACAGCAATACTAAGTTTCATCTTATTACCCTTTGAAAACTCCTTAATTAGTTTATTGTCTGGTACTCTCAGCTTTTTTAAGTAGTCTTTGAATAATGTGTGACTCCAATTTTTATAGATTTTACTCATGATTTTTGAAACATGGTCAGTATTTAAGTTTTCATGAAAGTTACTTCCCTCAAATACAACACCAATTTGTTCCTTAATTTCTTTTTCATTTTTTTTATTATCAAGACCAAAGATTTCTATATTTCCACTATCATAAGAAATTAAATTTAAAATTGCTTTTAATGTAGTTGTTTTTCCTGCACCATTTTCACCTACAAATCCCATTACACTCCCTTTTGGTACTGAAAAAGATATATCTTGTAGGCCAAAATCCTTATAAGTTTTGTTTAAATTTTTTATAGTTATTGCGTCCATACTTATCATTCTCCTTTATATAATAAAAATAAAATATCTTTTAATTCGTCATATGTAATATCACTACTTTTTGCTGTATCAACTGCTTTTTGTAGGTACTCTTCAATTAAACGAAATTGTTCTTCTTTGACAAAATCCATGTTTTTACTAGATACAAAACTGCCTTTACCAGTAACTGTCTCAATAAATCCGTCTCGTTCTAAATCGCTATATGCTCGTTTTGTAGTAATTACACTTATTCTAAGTTCCTTTGCCAATAGTCTCATACTTGGAAGAGCTGATCCTTCTGATAACTCTCCACTTATAATCATACTTTTAATTTGTGTAGTAATCTGTTCATATATTGGCTTTCCACTCGAATTACTAATAACTATATTCAACAAAGCACCTCCTTAAAGCGTGTATATAGTATATATACATTATATAAATATATATATACTATGTCAATTAGTTTTAGAAAAAAAGTAATTGGAAACTTTATACATTTGATAAAAGACTAATTTATTAAATAGATTAAAGTTTTAAAAAAAATTTATAAATATTATTCAAAATACTACCAATAAATTGGAAATGCTAACTTAAAAAAGTATTAAAGTTTAGTTTATAGCTAAATAAAAGTTTAGTTCAATGGTAAACTTTCTGTATTTTCAGTTTTGACATACATATTTTTTTGTAATATATTTATATTATCAATTAGAGATAAGGAGAGTGAGAAGAGATATTTAATTTAGATAAGACATTAAAAAAAGATTTAAATCAGGAATACACAGAAAGTAAAAGTTTAGTTATGAATAAAAGTAAATACATGAATGTTTGCTTTAAGAATTATATTAAAGTAGTAGAAGGAATGTATACTAAGAGAGACTTAATTCCATTAAAATTAATAAACTCTATGGATAAAAATAATAAGATTAGAAAGACGTTACATGAATTATCTTGTGAATTTGAATATCCAAAAACTTCTTTATCTTCATTGTTTACAGAACTTAAAAAAATGGATTTTCTACAAAGAGTGAAAAATGGTGAATATATGATAAATCCACATATAGCATATAAAGGTAGTAGAGCTGATAAAGAAAGTTTATTAGAAGAATATAATCAGATAAAAAGACCTAGTAAGGTTAGTAAATAAGGAAGAAGGTTTTTATATGAGTTTAAAACTTGATAGAAATGTTCTACAGTGGTTTGATTATGTATTTGAGAATGAAAAAACTAGTTTGAGACACTACAATTTTAACTGTATACTAAAAGAAATTAGTTCTGCTAGTTTAAATAAAGTAGCTTTTATATTAGAAAAAAATAACTCTAGGTATTGGAAGCTTTATTTTGAAATACCAGCTGAAGTTACTTTAAAACTTAAACAAAACATTCATCCTTTATTTAGGGAGTATATATACGAACAAGTATCACTGTATAATAATAATCAAATTTACAATTTTGTAAATTCAAGCATATTAAAAGTGTTTAATAATATTGCTATTTATCAATATAATGTTTTAGAAAATATATATACTATTGATTTTAGAAAGAACTTTATAGATAAATGCCAGTATTTATTAATAGGTGAAAAAAGACTTATAGATGAGGATTTATATTTAAGAGCAAAATCAAAAGAAGTATTCGATTTTTTTAACTCAGATGGAACATTTAATTTAACACTGAGTTTCGATATACAAAAAAATGAAAATTTACTTGATAGTCTTTTAGAGCTTAGAAAATCAATAATTATAAATGAGAGAATTTAATTTATTTGGATATAATATTAAAATGGAGGGATTTATATGGACGTAGAAAAAATGACTTTAAGAGTTCAAAAAAGTTTAAATGAGGCTTATAATGAAGCAGTAAAAAATCATAACCAACAAGTAGATGTAATTCATCTTTTCTCAGCACTTATTAATCAAGAGGATGGATTAATACCAAATATAATCGAAAAAATGAATATATCAATTGATTCTTTGAGAAATACTGTAAACTTTGAAATTGATAAGCTACCAAAAGTGTATGGAGAAGGTGCTGACTCACAAGGCGTATCAGCTACTAGAAAAATAAATGAGGTGCTTATAAAGGCAGAGAGCATTTCTAAAGAATTTAAAGATTCATATATAAGTGTAGAGCATGTTATGCTTGCAATGATGGAAACAGAATCAAAATCAGTTGTTGGTAAAATATTAAAGCAATATAATATAAATAAAAATGATTTTTTAAGTGTTTTATCACAAGTGAGAGGTAGTCAAAGAGTAGAAACACAAGACCCAGAAGGAACATATGATGCACTTGCTAGATATGGAACAAACTTAGTAGATTTGGCTAAGAAAAATAAATTAGACCCTGTAATTGGAAGAGATGAAGAAATAAGAAGAATTATAAGAATTTTATCAAGAAGAACTAAAAATAATCCTGTATTAATTGGTGAGCCAGGTGTAGGTAAAACTGCAATTGTTGAAGGATTAGCAGAGAGAATCGTAAGAGGAGATGTACCAGAAGGGTTAAAAGATAAAATTGTATTCTCACTTGATATGGGTGCTTTAATTGCTGGTGCAAAATATAGAGGTGAATTTGAAGAAAGATTAAAGGCAGTATTAAAAGAAGTTCAAAGCTCTGATGGAAAAATAATACTATTTATAGATGAGATTCATACTATAGTTGGAGCTGGTAAAACAGAAGGTTCAATGGATGCAGGTAATCTTATCAAGCCTATGCTTGCAAGAGGCGAATTAAACTGTATTGGTGCAACTACTTTTGATGAATACAGAAAGTATATCGAAAAAGATAAAGCACTTGAAAGACGTTTTCAACCTGTAATTGCAGAGGAACCTACTGTTGAAGATACAATATCTATACTTAGAGGTTTGAAAGAAAGATTTGAGATACATCATGGAGTAAGGATTCATGATAATGCTATTGTAGCAGCAGCAAAGCTTTCTCATAGATATATACAAGATAGATTTTTACCAGATAAAGCAATTGATTTAATTGATGAAGCTGGATCTATGATTCGTAGTGAAATAGATTCATTGCCAACAGAACTAGATGTTGTCAGAAGAAAGTTATTTACATTAGAAACTGAAAGAGAAGCTTTACTTAAAGAAAATGATGATAAAAGTAAATCAAGATTGGATGATATTCAAAAAGAAATAGCAGAGTTAAAATCTAAAAATGATGAAATGACAGCAAAATATGAAAAAGAAAAGAGTCAAATATTAGATATTAAAAACTTAAAAGCTCAATTAGATGAAGCTAAAGGTAAAGCTGAAAAGTATGAGAGAGAATATGATTTTAACAAAGCAGCAGAGGTTAAATATGGTGAAATACCTAAATTAGAAGAACAAATAAAACAATACGAAGAAAATATGAAAGATGGTTCTGAAAATTCACTTTTAAAAGAAGAAGTTACTGAAGAAGAAATATCTAGTATTGTATCAAAGTGGACAGGTATACCAGTAACTAAACTAGTTGAAGGAGAAAGAGAAAAATTACTTAAACTAGAAGATGAACTTCATAAAAGAGTTATTGGACAAGATGAAGCAGTTACAGCTGTTTCAAATGCAGTAATACGTGCAAGAGCAGGGTTAAAAGATGAAAGAAAACCAATTGGTTCATTCATTTTCCTAGGACCTACAGGTGTTGGTAAAACTGAACTTGCAAAAACTCTTGCTAGAAATTTATTTGATAGTGAAGATAATATAATTAGAATTGATATGTCTGAATATATGGAAAAACATGCTGTATCAAGATTGGTTGGACCTCCTCCAGGATATGTGGGATATGAAGAAGGTGGTCAACTTACAGAAGCAGTTAGACGTGCTCCTTATTCTGTAATATTATTTGATGAGATAGAAAAAGCACATGAGGATGTATTTAATATGTTCTTACAGATATTGGATGATGGTAGACTTACTGATAATAAAGGTAAGACTGTAGATTTCAAAAATACTCTTATAATAATGACTTCTAATATAGGAAGTAATTATCTATTAGATGCAGGAGGTAATATAACAGAGACTACTAACAATTTAGTAATGAATGAAATGAAGCATAGATTTAAACCTGAGTTTTTAAATAGAGTAGATGATATTATAATGTTTAAGCCTCTAGACCAAGAAGATATCAAGAAAATTATAGACATATTTATGAAAGATTTAAAAAATAGGTTAAAAGAAAAAGATATTACTATTGAAGTTACAGATTCAGCTAAAGATGTTATGGTTAGAGAAGGTTATGACCCTGTATATGGAGCAAGACCGCTTAAGAGATATATAGGAAATACATTAGAAACTGTAATTGCAAAGAAACTTATTGCTGGAGATGTGTATAATGGATGTACAATAATTATAGATGGAAAAGATGAAAATATTGAAGTTTTAGTTAAATAATAAAAAAATCAGTAGGACAAAATATTTGGTATATTGTGTCCTACTGATTTTTTATTTATAATATCTTTATCATATTTATAGAAATATGTATTTTTAAATATTTGAATTTTTTAATAAATATTAATAAAGTATAGGATATAAAAAAGTAAAATTACTTATATAATTAATGAGTATGAAAGGATATAGTGTCTAATGAAAAACATATTTTACTATGAAACTAAAATTGGAAAAATAGGAATAGCAGAAAAAAATAATTATATTACAAATCTGTTTTTTGGAACATCTAGTTTAGATTATGAAAAATATTTACTCAAAGAAACAAAAGTTATAAAAGAAGCAAGTAAACAGCTAAAAGAATATTTAGATGGAGATAGAAAAGAATTTGATTTACCATTACAGTTGTCAGGTGGTGAGTTTAGTAAAAAGGTCTGGAATGAACTCCGTAAAATTCCATATGGTGAAACAAAAACTTATGTAGAACTAGCAAACATAATTAATAATCCTAAAGCATGTAAGGCAGTGGGAATGGCTAATAGTAAAAATCCTATTTCTATTTTTATACCTTGCCATAGACTTGTTGGTTCCAATGGTAGCTTAAGAGGATATTTAGGAGGAATAAAGGTAAAAGAATATTTATTAAAACTTGAACAAGAAAATAAATAATATGAACATATGGTAAATAAAAGTTTAAAAATAGTAATTTATATATAAAATTTAAATCAATTCTAAAGAATTAAAAGAAAGTTAAATGAATATAAAAAAATTATATGTTTATAAAAAATTTTATAATAAAAATCATCCTAAAAAATATATAAAAATAGAAAAAATATACAAGATTCTACAATAATAGATTTTTTTGTTATTATTACGAGTTTTTTATTGCAACTGTAGAATAAAAGTATTATTATATAATTAAGATAATTATCTAGGAAAATTTTGGATAATCAAAATATATTTTATAAAATAAAAATATAATTATATAAACTTTATTGAAAATTTGTTGGGAATTTCTGACTAACATTAAGAACGTAAGTTTGTTGGGGGATGGTATATGTGGAAAAGTCAAATACTACTGTTACAAAAAAAGAAAAAATTGAAGATATAGGAATGAAATTAGACTATTTATTGAGTGAAGATATTGCTTTTTATGAATTATTACTTGAGATTTTGTATAAAGAGAAAGAAGAGAATTAATTCTCTTCTTTAATGAATCTTTTTAGATAGGCATTATCAATCATTTTTTCTATAGCTTCTCTATCTTCTTTTTCAAGAGAATATATTTTTTCTAAAAGTTTTTTTGTTTTTTCACTTACTGATAAGTTCTCTATGATTAATTTATCTTCTTCGCTTATTTTTGTATTCTCATTTACACCTAATAAATAATCTGTTGATGTTTTCAATGCTTTTGCTAATCTTACTATTATTTCACTTTTAGGTTCTCTTAAATTATTTTCATAACGTGACAAGCTAGCTTCAGTTATACCAACTTTAGTAGCAAGTTCTTTTTGATTTATATCTAATTCTTTTCTCAGATTTGCTATTCTATCTCCTAAACTTTCCATATGTACATCACTCCTTACCGAAATTATAAGTTATTTTGATAAAAAGTAAAATAAAATTACCAAAAATATAAAAAAAAAAGATTAAAATAAGAAAATATATTGAAAATTACCATTTGTATATGTATAATATGAATTATACAAATGGTAATTAATTGAGAGGTGATGTATTGAAAATAAAAAACTGAATTAATTTGTAAATATATAAATTGTTGAATGTTTTAACTTAAATATAAACAATATATAAATTTTTGATAATAAAATTACCAAATGTATAAAATAAATCAATAGTATTGATAATTTAATGCTTTAATAAAGATATAATTTAGTTATAATAGATAAAAATACAATTTACTAATAAAGCAAAGTATTATTAAAATAATGTTCTTTAAGATAAGCTTTTATTAGATATACAATTGATAGAGATAATCATATTAAAAAATCGAAATAATAAGTTTAAATATTTAAATAATCTAAAAATCAATCGTAAAATATTATTTCTTAGAAATTAAAATGGATTAAGTAAATGGAGGAATTGATATGGTAATAATTAGGAGTCAAGATAAAACTAATTTAATGCAGGCAAACCGAATTAAAATAGATGATAGGCAAATTTATGTGATATTTGAAAATAGTATTGATACTATAAAAATAGGTGATTATGAAAGTAACACAAGAGCTATGCAAGTGGTGGATAATATACAAAATTTTATTGAAAATGGAACAAAATATGATTATATAACATCTAATAAAATTAGATACAATATCAATAAAATATTTCAAATGCCAACTAAATAGTGAGTGTGTATTTTTATGTTTAAGAACTAAAGCCCTCTTTTATACAGTATGAAAGAGGGCTTTACATATTTATAAGTATGGAAGTATATGTGTTTTATCAGTAGATTATTTAATAAGGATTTAATAAGGTATGATGGACCAATTAAATAATAAGAATTCTCCTAAAACAGCAAGTATTAAATATATAATAGCTTCATTTTTATAAAGAAAGGTAATTTTTTTGCTTATATCATCATCGATTGTAATAGCAATCTCATCTTGAGTAATATTTTTACATATAGATGAAAACATAGAATTTTTCTTTATAAGATTAAATAAATTACTTACACATATCCATAGGAAATATCCTAAAACAGTACCTAATGTATTCATCATTAAATCATCAATATCTGTAGCTCTGAAATTAAATAATTGACAAAATTCAATTGATAATGAAAAACCTAATCCAGTTAATGACACATTGACAATATTTCTAAAATTTTTCCAAATTAAAGGTAGTAAGAATCCCAAAGGCATAAACATAATTATATTTAAAATATAAGTTAAAATACCATTTGAGTTAAATGGTATTAAATTTATTTCATTAATCCTAAAAAGGTTACTATACTTTCCTATATCCCATATGCTCCCAATACCAGCTTTACTAAGTGCTAAGTAAATATATAATAAAAAAATATATACCCATACTAAATGTATCACTAAGTTCTTTTGACCTTTCAAATCTTTTCTTTTTATAACTACTATTTGGTATATTAAACATGGTAATATAACACAAAGAAATGAATAAAATGTCCATATCATTTTATTTTTTCTCCTTTCAAAATTTGTATTTTTAGTTCTATAAGTACTATCTTTATATTAAACTTTAAGTTTAAAAAATCTTTTAATAAAATCTTAAAAATTTATTAACTTATAAAAAATATATATAATCAAATTTTCTACAATTATATTTAGATGGATAAAAATTTTATCGTATGTATAAATATTATAAATATATGGAAATAATAATAGTATATTTTGGTAAAGTAGGAGGAATTCTATGAAATGGATTAAATGGTATAGTATTACGTGTATATGTATTTTTACAGTAGTAGCTTTTTATATGTTTATATTTCCTAGTAAAATAGAAACAATTGATACTTCATCTGCTTATAGCCTTATTGAAAAGAAAGTGCCAAATAGTGCTGTATATCAAGGGTATAAAAAGAATCCAGTTAATGGTACTACTACAATTTATTATAACTATAATAATTCAACTCATATAGTTAAATTATCACATCCCGAAGACTATTCAAGGGAGATTAACTGGAATAAAGTTTCAAATATTAGATTTGATTAATTCATAATCTTTATAGACATTTATGTTTTTATGTCAAATATTTTGTAACTTTATTTGTAGTCGAGCACTTTCTATTATAGAAGTGCTTTTTCTGCTTTATATCATAAAAAATATTAATCTATAATTTGTAAAATACACTAAAAAGATAATTACATAATATGATTGTGTAATATATTGATAAAAAATCGTAATAATTTTTTATTAGTATATGCTAATATTTTTTTAGATTTTTCGTAATTAATCAATAGAAAAATATATTATAATAATATTATGAAAATTTTAAAAAGTAAGAGAGAGGTAATATTATGAGAAGTGATATAAAAAAAGGAATAGAAGGAGCTCCAAAGAGAGCGTTAATGTATGGAATGGGTCTTACTAAAGAAGAAATTGAAAGGCCATTAATAGGGATAGTAAATGCACAGAATGAGGTGATTCCTGGACATCTTCATCTTGATGAAATAGCAGAAGCTGTAAAAAATGGAGTGAGAATGAGTGGTGGTTTGCCATTAGAATTTCCTGCTATAGGAGTATGTGATGGTATAGCTATGGGACATGTAGGAATGAATTATTCACTTGCTTCAAGAGAATTAATAGCAGATTCAATAGAAGCTATGGCTATGGCACATGGTTTTGATGCTTTAGTACTTATACCTAATTGTGATAAGATAGTGCCAGGGATGTTAATGGCAGCTGCAAGACTTAATATACCAAGTGTTGTTGTGAGTGGTGGACCTATGCTTCCAGGTAAAAAAAATGGAAAAGTATATGATTTTAATTCTGCAATGGAAGGTGTTGGAGCATGTAAAGATGGAACAATGAGTGAAGAAAAATTAGAAGAATTAGCTATGAACTCTTGTCCTGGATGTGGTTCATGTTCTGGACTTTTTACAGCAAACAGTATGAATTGTTTAACAGAAGCCTTAGGGATGGGTATACCATATAATGGTACTGCTGCATCACATTCTGGAGAAAGAAAAAGAATAGCAAAATATGCAGGTATGTATGTTATGGAGCTACTTAAGAATAACATAAAACCTAGAGATATTTTAACAATAGATGCTTTTAAAAATGCTATAACTGTAGATATGGCAATGGCTGGTTCTACAAATACAGTACTTCATTTACCTGCGATAGCTTATGAATCAGGAATAGAGCTTAACTTAGATTTTTTTGATGAGATAAGTGAAAAAACTCCTTGTTTAACAAAATTAAGTCCAAGTGGAAAACATCATATTGAAGATTTACATATGGCAGGAGGAATACCAGCTATAATGAATGAACTTTCAAAGATAAAAGGAATAAATTTAGACTGTAAAACTGTAACAGGTCATACTATAGGAGAAAATATAAGAAATTGTGAAATAGAAAATGAAGAGGTAATACATACATTAAAAAATCCATATAGTAACCAAGGTGGGCTTGCAATATTGAGGGGAAATCTTGCTATAAATGGAGCTGTTGTAAAAAAGTCAGCAGTTGCAGAAGAAATGTTAGTTCATGAAGGACCAGCAAGAGTTTTTAATTCAGAAGAAGAAGCTGTGAGTGCTATATTTGGTAAAAAAATAAACAAAGGTGATGTTATAGTCATAAGATATGAAGGACCAAAAGGTGGTCCAGGAATGAAAGAAATGTTATCTCCTACATCAGCAGTTGCAGGGATGGGACTTGATAAGCATGTGGCACTTCTTACTGATGGTCGTTTTTCAGGAGCAACTAGAGGAGCATCTATAGGTCATATTTCTCCAGAAGCTATGGAAGGTGGTTTAATTGGAGTAGTTGAAGAAGGAGATGTGATTTCTATAAATATACCAGAAAAAAAATTAGAGTTAAAAGTAAATGAAGTTGAAATAGAAAATAGAAAATTAAAATTTAAACCTTTAGAACCCAAAATAAAACATGGATATTTAAGTAGATATGCTAAACTGGTAACATCAGCAAATACAGGAGCAGTTTTAAAATAGTAGACTATATTTACGAAAATTAGAAAAAGTTAAGTAAATATTAATTGGATACCTTAAGTGTTATAGCACTAATGAGGTATCCTTTTTGTTTTACATAAAAAATATAAATGTTTATATGCAAAATTATTAAAGATATTCTATGTCAGTTTTGTATATGTAAGTAAACATGTATTTTTTAATATAATTATCTAAATATTATTTTATATATAATAAAATATGACTCCTAAAAATAAAAAATACATCATAAATATAAATAAGTAGAAATAGGTTCTAATTTGATTTATAAACTTATTATAAAATAAAATTTATAATTTTTATAAGCAATAAAATTTTTAGGAGGATATATGATGAATAAAAGAATGAAATTAATCCCATATGAAATAAATGAGAATCTAAGAGGAGCAAAAAATAAGTTTCCATATGGAATAAAACAAATGAATGCTAGAGGAATGTGGGATGAAGGTTATACTGGCAAAAATATTGTAGTTGGTATAATAGATACAGGATGTGATATGTCCCATCCTCTTTTAAAAGGCAAAATAATTGGTGGAGCAAACTTTAGTGATGACAGTAATGGAAATAAAAATATATATGAGGATTTTAATGGGCATGGAACTCATGTGGCAGGCATTATAGCTGCGTCTAATTATAATAATGAAGTTATGGGAGTAGCTCCAGATTGTAAGCTATTAATAGCAAAAGCATTAAATAAAGATGGTATTGGAACATATCAAAGTATAATTAATGCTATTAATTTTGCTGTAAATAAAAAAGTTGATATTATATCTATGTCTCTTGGAGGAAACAAAGATGATAAAAATTTGAAAAATGCTGTCATGCAAGCAGTAAAAAATAATATTTCTGTAGTGTGTGCGGCAGGTAATAATGGAGATGGAGATTCTAGTACAAGTGAGTATAGCTATCCAGCCAGTTATGCTGAGGTAATAGAAGTAGGAGCAATAAATGAAAACTATTTAGTTGAGAAATTTAGTAATTCAAACACTACAATAGACTTGGTGGCTCCAGGAAGAAATATCATATCAACTTATATGGATAATAAACTTGCTATTATGAGTGGTACTAGTATGAGTGCACCATATGTATCAGGGTCACTAGCACTAATTAAAGAATGGGCAAGAGAGGAGTTTGAAAGAGATTTAGATGAAGCTGAGCTATATGCACAATTAATAAAATGTACAAGGGCACTTGGAATACCTAGAACAGAACAAGGAAATGGGTACCTATATTTAAATCTTTATAAATACAAGAATAATAGCAAAAGATAATTTCTAATTTGATGATAAGAGACTGATATTGTATATAATCAAGAGAAATAACAAAAATTTAAGTGTAGAATTTTATATCGATGTATAAAAATGTGTTGAGCAATAAAGTTTATAAACATGTCAGGTAATTAGAATTGTAAAATAAATATACAGTATTATAGATAGCACATCTGAAAAAGGTGTGTTTTTCTTTGTATATATACATATAAACAGACCTACAAGATGGTTTAAAAGATATACAAAAATACTATAAGTAAGAATTTTTCATATGAAAGATTAGAAACAAATACAATACAATGTTATGACACAGAGTAAATAGTCTAAAATATAAATAATAAATATTATTAATAAATATTGGATTTCAAAATCAATTGTGATATTCTAGATTTAGAAAAACAAAGAGATTTCAAATAAAGGAATCTTTTATTTTCTAGATGTTAGTTAACTATTGATTAATTAAAAAAATACTACAGGAGGTAAGAATGAGTAAAATATATATTGTTTATTGGAGTGGAACAGGAAATACTGAAAAAATGGCAAATTTTGTAGCTGATGGTGTGAAGTTAAAAGGTAAGACACCAGAAGTTTTAGATGTTAGCTTACTGAAAGCAAGTAATTTAAAAGAAGAAGATAAATTTGCATTAGGTTGCCCATCTATGGGAGCAGAGCAATTAGCTGAATCAGATAGTGAAACTGCAATTCCACATAATACCTTTCCTTTACTTAGCTTTTCTCTAATCATAGTTGCATATTTTTCCACTTATATTATCCTTTCTTCTGTCAATTTATTTTTTCACTTCAAATAATACAACTTCAACTTAACTTGAAGTCAATACTTTTTATTGACTATTGTATAAAGTGTTTTTATAATGTTCTTATTCATATAAAATTTTAGGGGGGTAAAAAATATGAAATATTCCATAACTGATGTATCAAAAATAACAAATATTTCTCCATCTGTTATTCGATTTTATGAAGAAAAAGGTTTATTACTTCCTATTAATAGAAAATCAATTGGTGTTCGTTATTTCTCAGAAGAGGATATAGAGCGTTTTATATTTATTAAAGAATTAAAAATAGCTGGTTTATCCATTAAGGATATCCATGAATGCTTTCATTTTTGTGATATGGTAGATGATACAACAGATAAAAGAATCCAGTTATTTCAGCAACACAAGCAAGATATTAAAAATAAAATACATGAACTAGAAGGTTGTATAGACAAAACAAATGATAAGATAGATTATCTAAGTAAAAAAAAGATGTGTAAAAAATAATTTTTATAAAAGAATTTAATAGTTTTTTTATTTCTCTAAGATAGAAGAATATTAATTGAAACTATTTAATGTTATCTTTTCTAAGAGATGTTTCTATAAATTCTTAGCAATGTGTTATTAGCTATTTATATATGTAATAAAAAAGAAAATTATGATAATATATATTAATGTAAGTCGTAAAAATATTTTAAGACAACACTGATTTTACAAAATAAAAAGGGAATTGTAAAGTCTATTGAAATAGCCGAAAAGCTAAATTATAGTAAAGTAAGAGTAAGTAGAGTTGTAGGAATCACAGAAGAAGGAAGAAAAAACATTTAGACAAAAACTAAGAGGTGAGCTTATGGAGTATTTTAGTGGGTCAAATAATGAGGTACAAAAATTTGATTGGGGAGAGGTTACATGGATACATGAACCATTAAAAACACAATTTAATAGACTTAGTGCTGGGATTGTAAGATTTTTTCCAGGAAACTGCCAGAAAAAGCATTTTCATTTAAGTGAAGAACAGCTTTTATATGTAATTCAGGGAGAAGGAATACAAATAATTGATGGCAAAAAGGTCAATATAAAGGAAACATCCATAGTTTATTGCCCACCATATTCAGAACATGAAATTATAAACACTGGTAAAATCGATTTAGTAATATTAATTACTTATGTTCCTCATAAATTTTCAAGCTTGAGACAAATACCCATCGTATTTTCTGAAAATACTATACAAGAGTTAATTAATGTAAATATAATTGAAAATCTTGCAAATCAAATATCTAATATATTAAAGCTTAGAATATCTGTATACGATTCAAAACACAAAGAAATATTTGAGACTAATAAAGAAGATAAATTTTGTGATATTTGTAAAAGTGTAAAAATGTGCACTAGAAAACTTGTTAAAAGCATAAATAATGATAATTTTACAAGAGTGTACCATTGTGAGTATGGTGTTTCTAGTTTAGAGATACCTATAGTATTAGAAGAAAATATAGTTGGATATATAGAATGTGGCAATTTTATAGTATACAAGTCCATTGATGTATATAAAAATTTATCTGAACTATCAAGTAGTTCAGATATTGACATAAAATATATAAATGAAATTTACAATAAATTCCCATTAACTCCTAAAAGTAGATTATATGTATTAAAAGAAAATCTATTAATGATGTCTGAATTTATTCAGGAAATAGCTAAGAGAAATTTCTTTGAAAATCAACTTAGTATAAAAGATGAAGAAATATTGAAGAATAGAAAAGAAAATATAAGACTTGAAGAAGCACTTAAAAAAGCAAATAGTAAATTATTAGAAGAAAAGTACATCATTAATCCAATAGATATGTTCAATAATGTTTTAAAAGAATATCCCTTTGAATTAGAACTTTATATTGAAAAAGAAATTAAAAATATGAACTTAGAAGGTGTTTATAATCTAATAGATGCAAATAAATTAATATATAATGATATTAGAGATACTATTCAGGAAATGATATTTGTATTATCTAGAACAGTGCTTAGAGACTTAGGAGATTTAAAGCTTATATCTTGTTTAAGAAGTAAATACAATAAAAAAATATCTCTTGTAAACAGTGATGAAGATTTATGGGATGTATTATTTGAATTTTCCAAAGAGTGCATTGATGAGAATAGAGCATTTTGGAAAAAAGATAAGGGAAATCTTATTGAAAATATAAACGAATACATACAAAAATATTATAAAGAAAATATAAATTTAAATAGTATATCAGAGGTCTTTTTTATAAGCCCAAATTATTTGAGTTCTATTTTTAATGAAAAAAATAAAGTTTCAATAACTGAATATATAAATCTTCTTAGGATAGAAGAATCTAAAAAATATCTATTAGATAGAAGTATGAGTATTAGTGACATTTGTAAGAAAGTAGGTTTTAATAATAGTAGTTATTTTTCACAAATATTTAAGAAGTTTAATAATATAACTCCAAATGAATATAGAAAGAATATTCTAGATAATAAAGATTAAATAAGATATATATTTTAAGAAAAATTGAAAGAGAATGATGGAGGAATTTTATGTTTGCAATTATTTTTTTATGTATAGGTGGTTTTTTAGCTTCTTTTGTAGATTCTATAGCAGGAGGAGGAGGGCTTATAAGCATGCCTGTTCTTATGGCAATTGGAGTGCCAGTGCATCTTGCTATTGGTACAAATAAATTTGCAGCATCAGCAGGGTGCATAAGTAGTGCTTATAGATATGCGAAATCTGGAAAAATCAATAATGACCTTTTAAAAAAATTAGTACCATTTACTATTATTGGTAGTATTCTAGGTGTAAGATGTGTACTATCAATAAGTGAAGATATATTAAATGTCTTGGTTGTAGTAATGATTTTAATAGTAGCTATTTACACCTTTGTTTCAAAAAATTTAGGTCAAGAAGATAATTTTGAAGCTGTTAATAAGAAAAATTTAAGATTAGGAATGCTCATGGCTCTTATAATGGGTTTTTATGATGGTTTTTTTGGTCCAGGTACAGGAACTTTTTTAACTTTTGGTTTTATAAAAATATATGGATATGATTTTTTACATGCTTCTGCAAATACAAAAATATTAAACTTAACAAGTAATATAACTTCATTATTATTATTCATGATAAATGGTCAGGTGTATTATCAGATTGCTATAGTATTTGCATTAGTGATGATAATAGGTGCTTATGTTGGTGCTAAAGTTGCTATAAAAAAAGGTTCAAAAATGATAAAACCAATATTTCTAGTAATGGCATTGTTTATGGTCACAAAATTAGTATATCAGACGTTACTTTAGTGTGTTAACTTTTTAGTTTTATAAAAATTCTAATTATTTTCTAATGTAGTTCATATATAATACACATATAAATTGTAATATTATGATATAAGGTTATATCATAAAAATATAACTTTGATTTATGTATATGAAATATATAATAATTTGTGGGAGGAATATTTATGAACATATCAAGAAGAGCTATGAAGATAATTGAACTGGCACAAAAAATTGCTAATAAAAGAGGTGTAACAGTACAAGAAGCTTGGAATGATGCCATGAGAGAATACAAAGAAAAATATGAATATGTTGCATAATGGTATGCGTTATATTTTAAATATAAAAAATATAAAACAAAAGGGCTTGGAGTTTAATTTCTAAGCTCTTTTGTTTTTGAAATTAAAATATTTAGATAAAAATAAGAGTTTAATAAAATTGGCCTATTTAAGCAAATTAAAAACTTCTATGTGAAAATTTCAAATAACTATTTAGAAAATTTTCTAAATAGTTATTGAAACAAAATGAGAGTTATAGTATACTCTATTTAGATGAAATTCTAAATAGAGAGGTGATGGTGTTGGGGTTTCCAGAAACTTTTAAAGCTCTTTCAGACCCTATACGAAGAGAAATATTGGTTATGCTAAGGGAGAATAAAATGTCAGCAGGAGAAATTAGTGAAAAATTTAATATGACAAATGCCACAATTTCTTATCATCTATCTCAATTAAAAAAGGCAGGACTCATATTTGAAACAAAGTATAAAAATTTTATTTTCTATGAAATAAATATTTCGGTTTTTGAAGAAGTTATGCTTTGGTTTTCACAATTTATGGAGAAGGGAGAAAAAGATAATGAAAAAAGCGATAAATAAACAATTTGTTTTATCTACTTTAATATGTTTTATACCATTTATTGTATCGATATATTTTTATAATATATTACCAAATGAAGTTGCAATTCATTTTGATAACTATGGGAATCCAGATAATTATGCTCCAAAGGTTATAGCAGCTTTTGGTGTACCATTGTTAATGCTATGTATCCATTTATATACATGGTTTAGACTTGAGAATGAACCTAAGAAAGCGGCTCTTTCAAATGTTATGCAAAATTTATCAAAATGGGGAGTTGCTATACTTTCAGTGATTCTACAAATTATGATGGTTTTGTATTCAACAGGAATTAGTTTGGAGTTTAATTTTTATACAGGCTTAATTTCGGGGATATTAGTTATTTTATTTGGAAATTATCTTCCTAAATGTAAACGAAATTATTCAGTTGGAATAATTTTACCATGGACCCTTAATGATGAAGAAAATTGGAATAAGACACATTACTTAGCTGGATGGATTTGGCTTATTGGTGGAATATTATTAATTATTAATGCATTTATTAATATTCCTTTTTATAATATCTTTGTAATCTTTGTAATTGTAATATTACCATTTATATATTCTTATTTGATGTATAAAATTTCAGGTAAAAATAATTAATGTAATCAATCACTATCATAATATTTGGATAAAGATAATATATTTCAGAACTAAAATAGATAATGAGGAAATGACTAAGACCTTTGTTTTAGTTCTGAAAAAATCTTACTTAATGATAACTTGTTGAGATTTTTAAAAAATTATATAAATTAGACTATTGAACATAAATTGAAAGTTTGTACCTAATGTTGAAAGGATAAGTATAGTGTGATACTATTATAAGAAATTATTTATAAATATAGGAGATAGAAGATGAATACTAAAGAAATGAGGGCATATAGGGAATTTTACAATAAAAAATTAAGTGAGACAGATGAGTTTTTTAGAATATTTGGAAGTCTTGATGATAAGACTTATTCAGAAGGAGCTATAAGTAAAAAAATAAGGAATTAATGGGGTTAGCTATTTCAATTTTAAGTCGATGTGATGAGTGTATTTGTTATCATATTGAGGGCTGTATTAATTCTGGAGCAAGTAAAAATGAAATTATAGAAGCTATAAAAATAGGTGTAATTGGTGGTGGGTCTATTACATATCCAAACGCAAGATTTGCAATAAAAATCTTAGAAGAGTTTAACATATAATCTTAACAGTGGTAGTTTATTTAGACTATTAATAATGAGTTTTTAAAATTAAGTTTTATTTTCTAAGCTTATTTTTGGGTCTTTAAAATAAAGTGTGTATTCTTCTAAAAAGTGGTGATAATTAAAATATTAAATATCACTATATAAAGGAAGGTGCACACTTTTTATGTTTAACAAAAACGAAATATTAAAAAAACTTATTGAAGAATATGATGTTAAAACAACTACAGATATTCAAGATATGCTAAAAGATTTATTTGCAAGTACAATTCATCAAATGTTAGAAGCGGAGCTTGACGACCATTTAGGTTATGATAGATATGACAATAAGAATAAAAATACTAAAAACTCTAGAAATGGATATAGAAATAAAAATGTTAAATCAGATTTTGGAGAAATAACTTTAAATATTCCAAGAGACCGAAATGGAGATTTTGAACCAAAG